>RFJD01000355.1 GCA_003695015.1 Verrucomicrobiota bacterium
AGCGAACGGTTGGCCGCGCGCCTGGCCGAACGCGGACTCGAGTGCGCCGTGCTCAACGCGGTCCGCCATCAGGAGGAAGCGGTCATCGTGGCGATGGCGGGCGAACGCGGCCGGATCACCATCGCCACCAACATGGCCGGTCGGGGAACGGACATCCGGTTGGGCATGGGTGTGGCGGCTTTGGGCGGCCTGCACGTGCTGGCCACCGAACGGCACGAATCGGGCCGGATCGACCGCCAGCTTTTCGGTCGCGCCGCCCGCCAGGGCGATCCGGGCAGCGCGCAGGCCTTTGTGAGTGCCGAGGACGAACTGATCCGGCGCCACCTGCCCGCCGCCATGCAACGCACCCTGCGTCACGCCCTCAAAACGCGGCTGCCCGGCTGGCGGAGCTTGGCTCGCACCGCGTTTGCCATCGCCCAGCGCAACGCCGAACGCCAGGCCTACAAACAACGCAAAGCCGTCCTCCGCGCCGACACGTGGCTGGAGGAAGCGCTGTCGTTTACGGGGGGATGAGCCCGGCACGGGCCGGGCACGACGCTGTGCCGGGCGGGACGTCGATTGCCCCGGGGTGGACGGCCGGCGGCCGGTCGGGCTCGAGGAGACGCGGCGGCGCCGGCGGATTGCCGGCTTCCTTGCGCCGGGCGAGGGTTGGCCCCAGACTGGCCGGGCCATGGGCGGCGTTTGGGACAAGTTGAAGCGGCCTTTCCAGGAGCTGGCCAAGTGGGCGGATTTCGTGAAGATCGCCCACACGGTCTTTGCGCTGCCGTTTGCGCTGGCGTCGATGATGCTGGCGGCGCGGGACAACCACGGCTGGCCGGGGTGGCGGCAGTTCGGGTTGATTCTGGGGGCGATGTTCTTTGCCCGGACCTGCGCCATGGCGTTCAACCGGATCGTGGACCGGGAGTTCGACGCCGAAAACCCGCGGACGGCGCTGCGCCATCTGCCGACCGGGGAGATCAGTTTGCGGAGTGCTTGGACGTTGTGGGCGGCCAGCGCGATCGGGTTTCTGGTCGTGTGCTGGTTCATCAACCGGATTTGCTTCTACCTGTCGCCGGTCGCCCTGGCGGTGGTGTGCGGCTATTCGCTGACGAAGCGGTTCACCGACTTCACGCATGTGTTCTTGGGGGTGGCGCTGGCGCTGGCGCCCATCGGAGCGTGGCTGGCGGTGAAGGGCAGTTTCGTGCTCTGGCCGGTGGTGGCCGGCCGGCCGGCGTTGGGCCAGAGCGCGCTGCTGCCGCTGTTGCTGGCGGTGGCGGTGGTCTTTTGGCTGACGGGGTTCGACATCATCTACGCGTTGCAGGACTACGAGTTCGACAAGCGGCGGGGGCTGGGATCGCTGGTGGTGCGTTGGGGGGTGAAAAACGCGCTCAACGCGGCGGCCTTGGCGCATTTGATCATGGCGGTGATTCTGGGGGTGTTCGGGTTGCTGGCGGGGTTCAAGCTGGCATACTTGCTGGGCTGGCTGGCCATGGCGGTCTGTCTGGCGCTCGAACACTGGCTGGCGCGCCTGCGGAGCCTCAAATGGATCCACACCGCCTTTTTCCGGCTCAACGCCCTCGTCAGCATCCTGTTTCTGCTGGTGGTGGGGATCGAGGTGGCGCTGCCGTGGTTCCGGCTCACGACGCAATGAACATCTTGCTGCGAGACCCTTTCTGGCGGGAGTTGGAGGCCCGGATCGAGGCGGGCGAACGGCTGGACGCCGCCACCGGCGAACGGTTGTTGGCCTGCCGGGACCTCCACGGCCTGGCGGCCTTGGCGAACCGCGTGACCGAACGCCTCAACGGCCGGCGGGCCACCTACATCGTCAACCGCTACATCAACTACTCGAACTACTGCATCCTGAGCTGCCAGTTCTGCGCCTTCGCCCGGAAGAAGCGCGACGGCGACGGTTTCGAGCTGACCATCGAGGAGATGGTGGCGAAGGCCCGCGAAGCGGTGCGCCTGGGGGTCACCGAACTGCACATCGTCGGCGGCCTGCATCCCTCCCTGCCTTACGACTGGTATCGCGACCTGTTGCGGGCCCTGCGGGCGGTGGATGCCCGGCTGCGGCTGAAGTGCTTCACCGCCATCGAAATCCGCCATCTGGCCCGGATCGGCCGCCGTCCCATCCGGCAGGTGCTGGAGGAGTTGCGGGAATGCGGTCTGGACTGCCTGACCGGCGGGGGCGCGGAGATTTTCAATCCGGCGGTACGGGACCGCATCGCCCGCGGCAAGGAAACGGCCGAGGAATGGCTCGAGGTGCACCGGACGTGGCACCAGATGGGCGGTCGGAGCACCTGCACGATGTTGTTCGGCCACGTCGAGACGATGGCCGATCGGGTGGATCACCTGTTGCGGTTGCGGGCGTTGCAGGACGAGACCGGCGGCTTCGTCGGGTTCATCCCGCTGCCGTATCAGCCCGAAAACAACCGCGTGCCGGTGGACCATCCGCCCGGCGGCTGGGACATCCTGCGGACCATCGCGGTGAGCCGGCTGCTGTTGGACAACGTCCGGCACATCACCGCCTACTGGGTGGGCATGGGGTTGAAGCTGGCGCAAGTGGCGCTTTCCCACGGGGCGGACGACCTCCACGGGACCATTCAGGAGGAACACATCTTCCGGATGGCCGGCGGTCGGGCGCCCCAACTCCAGAGCCGGGAGGCGATGATCCGGGCCATCCGCGAGGCCGGCAAAACGCCCGTGCAGCGCGACACCTTCTACGAGCCGGTCGCGGAAGAACCCGGGTCGGACGGGGAGGCGCAAACCGCGGTGGTCGGGGGCCGTGGAACGGCCGGGGCGGAGGCATGAACGGGGCCGGGGGGGAAGCGCGCGTGCCCGGCGGGAACGCGGGCGGAAAAAGCGGCGAAGGCGGGGCGCTCTCGCTGGCGCCGCTGCGGGTGGGTTCGGTGGCCGCGCTCAACGCCGCGCCGTTGACCTTCGGGGCCGAGGAGCAGGTGGTGTTCGCCCCGCCTTCCTCGCTGGCCGGGTTGCTGCGCGCGGGG
>RFJD01000356.1 GCA_003695015.1 Verrucomicrobiota bacterium
GAGGCCCTCCGCTTCATCCGTGCCAACAAGGACCGTCCGTTCTACTGCTACCTCCCCTACACGCCGCCCCACGGCATGTTCGACATCCCGGACACCGATCCGGCCTGGGCGCTGTTCAAGGACAAGCCCTGGCCCGAGGAGGCCAAACGCTACGCCGCCATGGTCGCCATGGTGGACCGTCAGGTCGGCGAATTGGTGGCCCTCCTCCGCGAACTCGGCCTCGAGGAAAACACCGTCTTCATCTTCTCCGGCGACAACGGCGGCGCCGATTACTTCCCCACCAAGGAGCATCCCCGCGGCTTTCACGGTGCCAACGTCGATCCCCGCACCGGCGTCGCCTTCCGCGGCCGCAAGGGCAACCTCTACGAGGGCGGCCTGCGCGTGCCCTTCATCGTCCGCTGGCCCGGCCACATCCAACCCGGCCGCGTGAGCCACCATCTCGGCTACTTCCCGGACATCCTCCCCACGCTGGCCGAACTCGCCGGCGTCCAGCCGCCCCCGGACATCGACGGCCTGTCCATCGTGCCCGAACTGCTCGGCCAAGCCGCCGCCGGCCGGCCCCAGCCGCAGCACCGCTACCTCTACTGGGAACTCGGCCAACAAACCGCCGTCCGCTCCGGCCCGTGGAAGGCCATCCAACCCCGCCGCAACGCCCCGTGGGAGCTGTACAACCTGGATCGCGATCCGTCGGAATCCCGCGACCTTGCCGCCGAACACCCGGACCAACTGGCCCGCCTCCAAGCCTTCGCCAGGGAAGCCCATGAGCCCGTCCGCGAAGGCGTCTTCTTCGACCGCACCCTCCATGAAAAGGACCGCGCCGCCAAATGGGGCGGACGCTCCCCCTCCGCGCGCGGCGCCGCCAAGGTGCACGAGCTCCCCCGACGCGGCCTGCTTCGCGCCAACCAGTGGCGCATCCTCCGCGCCAGCAGCGAAAACACCGCCAACGGCCGCCTCGCCCGGCACGCCATCGACGGCGATCCCCGCACCCACTGGCACACCCGCTGGAGCCCCGACCTCGCCCGCCCGCCCCACGAACTGGTCATCGACCTCGGCGCGCCCCATCGCATCACTGCCCTCTGGTACTTGGCCCGCCAGGACAACGGCTGGAACGGCGCCTTCAAGGACTGCGAAATCTGGCTGGCCCGCGACCCGGACCACTTCGACGCCCCGGCCGCCCGCGCGACCTTCCGCAAGACCAAGGAACCGCAGCGGATCCCCCTGCCGCCCACCGAGGCCCGCTACGTAAAGCTCCGCATCCTCTCCGAGATCAACGGCGGTCCCTGGGCCTCCGCGGCCGAGATCGGCATCGAGGGCAAATAACCGCGCGCCTTGGCGCCATCACCTTGAAGGCCGGGTCCCCCGACCCGGCGTCTGCGCGTCGGCGTCGGGCCCGCGCGCCGTGTGAGGGCACACGGCCTACCACCCCGCCTCACCGCATGCGCGCCGGAGACCCTTGGAGGCCGGGTCCCCCGACCCGGCGTTGGTGCGTCGGCGGAGCAGTGTTCGCCGGCTGAGGGCAGCCAGCCTGCAACGGGTGCGCTTTGGGAGCAGTGCCTGCTGCAGGCCGGGTCCCCCGACCCGGCGTTCGCCGGCCGCCGTCGGACCGTTTCGCCGCCAACACGACCACCGTCGGTCCGCAGGCCGGGCGGGGTGTTGCTCTTCGGTCGCCGGGATCCGCTCCCGGCGCGGGCTCATTTCCCCAGCCAGTGCAGCCGCTGGCGGGCCTCCACCGGAATCGCGAAACCGCGGCCGCCCGGCCCGCCCATCTCGACGATGTACCAGCGCGTGCCGGCCTGCTGTTCGCACAGCCGGAACACCTCCCGGTAGTAGTCGCTCTCGAAGGTCTTGTCCTCGTAGTCCTTGATGTGGATGGTCGGCGTCCGGCCCGGGAACTTCCGGAGCATGGCGATCGGGTCGCCGCCCCCGCCGAGGCAATTGCCCACGTCCATCTGCATCAACACCCGGGGCGAGGTCTGGCTGAACAGGAGCTCCCAGGCCGTCCGGCCGTCGAACTTCACGAAATCGAACCCGTGGGCGTGATAGCCCACCTGCATGCCCCGGCGGCGTGCCTTCTCGGCCCGGTCGTTCAGCCACTTCGCAAAGGCGGCGATGGTTTCGGGCGATTTCATCCGGTCCGGCGCCGCGGCCACGATCAGGTACCGGTTGCCCAGGGTCTTGTTGACCGCCACCGTCTGCTCGAACCGGTCATCCTCCAGCGCGCGGGGCTGGAGGTGCATGCCGCAACACTCCAGGCCCAGCAGGTCCAGCCATTCCCGGAGTTGCTCCGCGTCGTAGTCCTGAAACACCTTCGGCGTCCCGCCGTACCCCCAGAACTCGACCCCCTCGTATCCGGCGGCCGAAACCCGCCGCAGCGTTCCCGGCACGTCTTGGGCGAACTCGCCCCGCACGGCGTAGAGCTGCAACCCGATCTTCGGGGGGCGGAAGCCGCGGGCCGCCACGGGCAAGGCCCCGGCCAGCGCCGCCCACGCGCCGCCGACCCCCAACCGCTTCACAAAACCTCGTCGAGTGATTCCTGTGCGCTGCTGATTGCTCATAATCGCTTTCTCCTGTCTTCCAAGCTGCGCCACCCGGCGTGGACACACATCAGCGGCCCGTGGCGCGGGTGACGAACGGTCTCCAGCCTAACCTCCCCAAGGGCGTGATGTACAGAAGCCAGACCGGGCGATGGCACCCGGGGGGGCAGGTGCCCCGGCCGGAGTTCGGGGCCGCTTCACTTTTGCGCTGCATGCGAGTCTCCAGCCGCCTTGAAGGTGCGGCGCAGTTTGGCCAGCAGGCGGCCTTCGCGATTCCGGGCCAGTTCGTGTTCCCAGATTCGCACGACCTTCCACCCCCGGCTGCGGAGCGTCCGATTCACCAAGCGGTCCCTTTTCTTGTTTGCCTCCAGCTTCTTCGCCCAGAACTCGCGGTTGTTCGAGGGCTGTTTGCAGTGTTGCGGACACCCATGCCAGAAACAGCCGTCCACGAAGACGGCAACCCTGAGCCGGGGGAAGACGAAATCCGGCTTGCCGTACACCGGCTGGTTGCGCCGCCACCCGGTGATGCCGTGCCGTCGGAACACGGCGATCAAGGCCAGTTCCGTGTCCTTGTTCCCGCTCCCGCGGATCCGCGACATCACCTCCGAGCGCTTTTCCTTGGTGAACACGTCAGCCACGGGGTGGATTCTCCGCGCGACCTCCGGCCGGCACAAGACCGGCTTTGGGCGGGGGCGCCAAGCTACAGGAGCTTCCGTTGTTTATGGCGGACGAAGTCAATGAAGCCCCCCACCGTCATGATCCACGCCCGCTGCCGGCGCGTGAACGTGCAATGAAGCCCGGCCGGAATGACGAGGCGGAGACTGTGGGCACGCATCTCGTCCGTCTGCTTCGTGGAAATGCCGGCCTCCAGGGTGCACAGGTGCTTGGTCGGGATTCGGGCGGCTTCTGTCAGCACCTGACGCCACCGGTCCTTGCACGTGGACTTGGCTCCCAGCATCACCAGCAACGCCGTGTCGAACGCCGGGTCTCTGTATTCCCTGGCGCCGGGAAAGATGAAATCGGCCGTGTTGTTGCGCTCCGTGCGCACCTGCGTCGAAAAGCGCAAGCCCGAGAGCCGGAACAGTTCTTCGAGATGATTCTGAAGCGCGAAGCCCATTCTCGACTTCCGCCGGTTGTGCACCGACAGCGAATACTCGATGAACTCATCGACGCTCCTGAACTGTTGCTGAAGGCGCTCGCGCACAATGACGGTTTCCAACGCCCGGAACAACTGCTCCTCCCGATGAAGCCAGCGGGTGAGAGTGGCGTCCGGATCCCGCAAGTCGGCCTCCGCCAAACTGCGTGCCAAGGCCGACATTTCACGCGTCGAAGGGAAGGCGTGGCCGAACCGTTCGACAACCAGAGCCTCGTCATCGGACGAAGCCGGCAGGCCGAGGCCCAGTTCGAGCTCGTCCAGGATGCGTTGCCGGAAGAATTCAAGGCTGTGCCGTTCCAGCCGTTCGCTGGGAATCCAGCGGAAGCGGCGCTGCAGTTCCGTCAACCCGAGGAGCTCCCTGGCCGCGCGCAGCCATGAGGAGTCCTTTTGGAAGACCAGGGCATGATATGCGCCGGAAGCGGTTCTTGCCAGGACGAGCAGATCGCCCGGGCGCGCCCGCAGCAGAAAATCTCCGCTGTAGTAAAGCCGCCATTCGCTTCTCCCGGTCCGGTGGGCACTCTTTGCGCGGGCGTCGTAGAACGTGAATTTTCCCGTCCCGTGCTCGGGATCCCTGTCATCGGCGAAGTAGTGCCAATTGATGGTTCCCTCGGTCTTCCTGGTCGTGCGAAAGAACTCGCGCAGCGCCGCCACGCCGTTGAGCTCGTGTTGGTTCGAGCCGGCGTGCGGCAGGTCCACGGCCACCAGTGTCTTGTGGGCCACGGCGGGGAAGACATCCGAAAGGTTCACGTTCGACAGCCTCCAGAACGACGTGGGTCACTGATTGCGTTTCCTGCGCCGGGGGCCTGCCCCCGGTCTGTATGCACCGGCTTCGTCCGCCGGTTCCTCATGAAGAGCCAGGGCAAGCTCGACCGGCTGCGCCAGCGGGCGGCGGAGCGCCTCGACCACCGACTTGGCAATCCGCTCCACCACAGGGACGACCACCGAGTTGCCAAATTGTTTGTAAGCCTGGGTGTCCGACACCGGGATTTTAAAGTCTTCCGGGAACCCCATCAGACGTGCGCATTCACGGGGGGTCAGGCGCCGGGGATTCTTGCCCGGGCCTTGGGACACGAGGATCTCGGAGCCGTCCTTGTAGTAGCGGGCACTGAGGGTTCTCGCGATGTCCTTGCCGGTCACCAGACCAAACCCGAATCCGTTGCCCGCGGCCCGATGCTTGGCGGCGTAGTCCTGAAGGTAGCGCCACAGATGATCGCTCAGCGTGTATTTTGCGGGCACGTCTTGTTCCAGAATCGAATCCAGCGTCGGTCCTTGGGCTGGAAACACGGGAAAGAGGAAGGACCGCGGCTCGCGGAAGCCAACAAGGAAGATGCGTTCCCGGTGTTGCGGCACCACGCCGCGCGCGTCGATCACCTTGTGGTAGAGCGTGTAGCCAAGCTCCTCGGTCAGGGTCCGCCGGATGATTTCGAAAGTCCGCCCCCGATCGTGCCGCTGCAAATGCTTCACGTTCTCGAGCACAAAGGCGGCGGGACGGTGATGGCTCAGGATGGCTGCGAGGTCGAAGAACAGGTTGCCTTGGTCCTTGTCTTGAAAGCCATGCGACCTTCCCAAACTGCTCTTCTTCGAGACGCCCGCAATGCTGAACGGCTGGCACGGGAACCCCGCGCACAGGATGTCAAAGGGAGGAATGTCGGCGATGGCGACCTCATGTATGTCGCCGTGCGGCATCTCGCCAAAATTGGCCGCATAGGTTTGGCGGCAATATTTGTCACGATCGCAGGAAAACACGCACTCACAGCCGGCCCTTTCGAAGGCAATCCGGAAGCCGCCAATTCCGCAAAAAAGGTCCACGAAGCGAAGCGGCTGCCGGCCCATGGATTCGGCGTCAGGGGACCGGTCCGCACCATAGGGGGGAGAGTCCTCACGGAGGGCCGCTTCCGCGAGGTCTGCCGCGCCTCGCCTTTCCTTGGCCACGCCCGGGGCGTGGGGACGCTTGCGCGGAGTTCTCTTCCTTTTTCCGGCCATCACGCATCAACCCCCTCGCACAAGCCGGCGGTGCTGATGCCCAAGGCCTTGGCCAGCCGGGCGACGTTGAGGATGCTGGGGTTGCGGCGCCCCCTTTCGATGCCGCTGATGTAGGTCGGGTCAAGGCCTGCCGCCTCGGCGAGCTGTTCCTGGGTCCAACCTCGAGCAGCCCGATGGCGGCGGACGTTGGCGCCGAGAGCGGCAAGGATTCCATTGCGGGTCCGCATGACACAAAGTCGATGCGAAACCCGGCCTGAAATCTATGGACGATGAGTCAAGTGGGGCTGAATCCGCCCGAGGTCTGCACCTCCTTCAGGAAGAAGGTGCCCAAAAGGCTGCAAACCGTTCCGGTGTTTCGTTGATGGTTTGAGAGTGACTGGGCGGGGAACAAACGAAGGCGGGACCCGCATCTCACGGCGTTGGGCTGGCGAGATGGGAGGCCGCCTCGAGGAGACGGGTGCGCCACCACCGGGGTTCTTCCCAAGCCGGGTGGGGACTGGGAATGTATCGCGCCACCTGCCA
>RFJD01000357.1 GCA_003695015.1 Verrucomicrobiota bacterium
AACTCGGTCTGGCCGATGAACTCCACCCCGGCACGGCGGATGGCGTGCTTGTTGACGGGAGCGGTGACAAGTCCGGCGAGCCGGCGCTCGAGACAGAGACGGGCGCCATGGCGCAGCCACTCGACAGCCGCCTTGGCGGCGGCCGGATGGCCGGGCGTGAGGTCGGGCGGCAAGGGATCCGATGTTCGGGGAGCGACTTGGAAGCGGCCCGGGTCCGGTTCCAGGGTCAGGGGCAGGCCGTGATGGCGGTTCTCGCGCTCGATGAGGTCGGGGTCGCCGATGAGCAGGAAATCGGGGCCGGGCTCGTTGGCCAGAGCCGCCAACGCCTTCAGGGTGATCTCGGGCCCGATGCCGGTGACGTCACCGAGGGTGATGCCAAGGCGGACTGCCATGGGAAAGGCGGGCGGGACCGGTGCCGCCGGTCAGAAGTAGCGGATGAAGGCCTTTTCCTTGAGCCGGGCGATCCATTCCTGGTGCCGCCGGTTCTGCTCCTCGGTCCGGAGCTTGGCTTCGATTTCGTCGCGCACTTCCGGGAGGGTGCGGACGTGGTTCTTGCGGACGGCGTCCACTTGGAGGAGCCAGAGGGTCGAGCCCAGATCGATGACGTCGCTGTGTTGGCCGGGTTCGAGGCGGAAGGCGACGTCGGCCAGTTCCTTGCGGAGCCCCTTGCGCTCGACCCAACCGCGATCGCCGCCCTTGGGGGCGAAGGAATCCTCGGAGTAAACCCTCGCCAGGTCTGCGAACGAGCTGCCTTCATCGAGCTGCCGCTTGAGTTCGCGCATCAACTCGCGGGCGAACTCCGGACTGGACTTGCCGCGGGTCGAGATCATAAGGGTCCGGAGCTTGACTTGGTCGCCGAGTTTGAACTCGTCCAGGTGCTCGGCGTAGTACTTCTCGATCCGCCAGGGGGAGATGAAGATGCTGGGCCCCAGGTGCCGGGCTCGCATGGCGGCGATGATGTAGTCCTCGCGGACTTTTCTTTTCCATTCCTCCATGGTCATGCCCTCGGCCTTCAGCGTCTGAACCAGCGCCACCCGGTCGCCGCCGAATCGTTCCCGGATCCGTTTCTGGATTTCCTCCTCGACGACGCTCTCGGGCAGGGAGTAGCCGGCGCTTTCGAACTCGTGGAGGATGAGCTTGCGTTCGATGAGCTGGTTGAGGCCGTCCTGCTCGGCTTCCTGGAGTTTCTGATTCAGCACCTGGGGTTGGTCGCCGTACTGGCGCAGGAGCAGCTCGACCGAGGGGGCGATGTACTTGAGGACGTCGTCGCGGGTGATGACCTCGTCATAGACCACGACGGCCACGCCGTTGACGTCCGGCCCCGCCTGGGACCAGGCGAGCAAGCAGCCGAGGCAAAGGATCAACCCGCTCCGTGACGCAATCCGAATCATCCGGGGCGCACCATAGGGAAAGGGGCGAGCGGCGGTCAAGCCGCCCTGCCGGTCCGCCTGCCGGGAGGGCGCTTCTGGGAAGGGAAAACCCCCGGGGAAACCGGGGGTTGCGGGGGCAGGACGGCGTTGAAGGCCTGCGTCCTACTGGTTTCCGCCTTCGGCCGGCTGAGGCCCTTCGTTGGCGGAAGCCCCGGCGGGTGGCGGTTCGGTTGCCGGGGCGGCTTCGGCCGGAGCCGGCGTTGCGGCTTCCGGCGCGGCCGGGGTGTTGGTGGTGTCGGCGGGCGGTTGGCCTGCGGGGGCGTTGGTGGCGACCGTTTCGGTCACCACTTCGACCGCGCCCGTCGAAGCGGCGGCGGGTGCCGCGGCGTTGGTCGCCGTTTCGGTGGCGGCGGGACCGTTGGTTGGCGTGAGGGCCGGGGCCTGCTCGGGCAGGCTCAGCGGTCCGGGCGTCGGCGCGGCTTGGGCGGCCGGGAGGTTTTCGAGTTCACGCAGGACGGCTTCCCGTTTGGCCTTGGCCCGGTGGGATTGAAGGATCGACAGGAGCATGGCCAGGCACAGGAAGAACGTGGTGGTGTACCGGGTCACCTTGGTCAGGACCGTGCCGGAGCCGGCCCCGAAGAGGGCCTCGCTGGCGCTGCCGCCGAAGGCCAGTCCCGCGCCCGCCTCTTTCTTGGGCAGTTGCACCAGGATCACGAGGATCAGGAAGAGGCAGGTGAGGACCAGAATGAAGGTCAATATGCCGATGATCAGGTCCATGGCGTGAAGGAGGGTTCAGGTCAGATGGAGTTGCGGATGATGGCGGTGAAGGAACGCGCCTCGAGGGAAGCGCCGCCCACCAAGGCGCCGTCCACGTCCGGTTGGGACATCAGATCGCGGGCGTTGTCGGGTTTGACGCTGCCGCCGTATTGGATGCGGACGCGGCGGGCGACGGTGTCGTCGAACATCTGGGCCAGCACGGAACGGATGAACCGGTGAGCCTCCTGTGCCTGCTCGGGGGTGGCGGTGCGGCCGGTGCCGATGGCCCAGACCGGCTCGTAGGCGAGGATGGTTTCGGTCATCTGCTCGGCAGTGAGCCCGGCGAGGCTGCCGCGGAGTTGGGTTTCGAGGACGGCCTCGGTCTCGTTGGCCTCGCGTTGTTCGAGCGTTTCGCCGATGCAGACGATGGGTTTGAGGGCGGCCGCGTGGGCGGCTTGGGCCTTGCGGGCAATCAGTTCGTCGGTTTCGCCCTGGTCGGCCCGCCGCTCGGAGTGGCCGAGGATGACGTACCGGACGGAGAACTCCTTGAGCATCTGGGCGGAGATCTCGCCGGTGTGGGCGCCGTTGGGGTGTTCGTTCATGTTCTGGGCGCCGAGGCGGATGTTCGAGTCGAGGATGATCTTGGACACCTCGCAGAGGGCGGTGAAGGGGGGGCAGACGACCATGTCCACCTCCTTCACGTCCGCCAGGTCGCGCTTGAGGGTCGTCACCAAGTCCACGGCCTCGGCGACGGTTTTGTTCATCTTCCAGTTGCCGGCGATGATGAGCTTGCGGTCTTTGGTCATGGCAGAATCGGCGTCGAATGTCGGGAGGTTCGCGATTGAGGGAATCGACGGTCAGTTTTTGTCCATCAGCGCAGCCACGCCGGGCAGGACACGGCCTTCGAGGAACTCGAGGCTGGCGCCGCCGCCGGTGCTGATCCAGGTGATTTGATCGCTGAGACCGGCCTTGTTGACCGCGGTCACGCTGTCGCCACCGCCGATGATGCTCAGGGCGCCATTCTTTTGGGTGGCCTCGGCCACGGCCTGCGCCACCCGCAGTGTGCCCTTGGCGAAGCGCTCGTCCTCGAACAGCCCCATGGGGCCGTTCCAGACGATGGTCTTGGCGCCGGCGATGACGCCCGCGTAGGTCTCGGCGGTTTCCGGGCCGATGTCCAGACCGGCCTCGTCGTCGCGGATGTCGCCCTTGGCCACGCGCGGATTCTCATAGGCGTAAACCGGGCGGCCTTTCTTGTCCTTCTGGCCGGTGTCCACCCGTTTGGCGGCGATGTCGTCGGTGGGGAGGAGCAGTTTGACCCCGCGATCGGCCGCGGTCTGGAGGGCCTCGGTGGCGCGGTCGGTGAAGTCGGGTTCGACCAGGGAGACGCCCACCGGCTGGCCTTGAGCGAGCTTGAAGGTGTAGGCCATGGCGCCGCCGATCAACAGGGCGTCGGCCTTCTGCAGGAGGGCCTTGATGACCTGGATTTTGTCGGAAACCTTGGCACCGCCGAGGATGACGACGAAGGGCCGGGCCGGATTCTCGAGCTCCTCGCCGAGGAACTTCAGCTCCTTTTCCATCAACAGGCCGGCCACACATTGCCCGCCCCGGGCGGCGACGATTTGCGGGACGCCGGCGGTGGAGGCGTGGGCGCGATGGGCCGAGCCGAAGGCGTCATTGACGTAGGCTTCGGCGTGTTTGGCCAGTGCCTCGGCGAAAGCCGGGTCATTCTTTTCCTCCTCGGGGTGGAAGCGGACGTTCTCCAGCAGGAGGACATCGCCGGCCTTCATTTGGGCGACGGCGCGGTCCACCGGTTCGCCGATGCAGTCCTCGGCGAAGAGGACGGGCCGTCCGAGCAGCTCTTGGAGCTTGGCCGCAACGGGCCGAAGGGACATCTCAGGCACGACCTTGCCCTTGGGGCGGCCGAGATGGGCGGCCAGGATGAGCTGGGCCCCTTGGTCGAGGAGGTGCTTCAACGTGTCGAGGGTGCTGGTGATCCGGGTCGTGTCGGTGATCACCATCTGCCCGTCCTGCTCCTTCAGGGGCACGTTGTAGTCCACCCGGACAAACACGCGTTTGCCGGCGAGATTCACGTCCTTGATTGTCAGTTTCGGCATACTCCAGTCCTCTGGTCGTCCAAGACAAAACCAGACCGGCAGGATAGCCGGGTGGCGGCGGGAGTCAAAAAGAATCCCGTTTTCTGCGAACGCCGACGCATGGGCGTTGGATGCGGGACACGACCGGCGCTCCGGTCCCAGTCCACAGGAGAACCGGCGTCGGGAACGGGGCGGGAATCCTCCGAAAGAAAAAGGGCCGGGGATGAACCCCGGCCCCGTGTTTGGGCGGATCAACTCAGGCCATGCGGCCTATTGGGCCCGCAGTCGGCCGAAGAGGACCGGCTGTGCCGGATCCGGCGTGAAGGTGAACGGGCTGGTCGCGCCCGGCACCTCGGTCCACGGCCCCTGCAGCGTCGGAGCCGACTCGAGGACCGCATTGCCGGTCCACTCGATGGTGATCGAGCCGTCCGGGTTCTTCTGGATGTTGGTGAACCTCGGCGCCTCAGGCGGTGCACCCGGCAGGGTGAACAGCAAGTAGTCGAAGTCACCGTTACCGGCGGTGAACTGGACGGTCTGGGTGCCGCCGAGGGCGACGGTCACCATCTGGCCGTTGGCGTCCTTGAGCGGGACCAAGTCGTTGTTGCCCCAACCACCGGTGGCAGGCGCCTCGAAGGTGCCCAAGTCGGTGGCGGTTCCGCCTTCCAGCAACTGGAGGCTGCCGGCGACCATGGTGCCGCTGTCCGGCGCATCGCCATGCGACAGACCGGCCCAGACGTTGTACTCACCCTGCGGGAAGTCGCGGGTGTACACGTAGGTCTGGCCCTCGGCGATCCAGCCGATCTTGAGGTTGACCTCCACCTCGGTGATGCCGCGGTCGTTGTCGCCGTTCCGATTCATCGGCACCTGCGGGTCTTCGCCGATGCGGTACAGCGGCGAGGAACCTTCGCTGGCACGGTCGTAGTCGGTCGGCGAGACCGCGCCCAACCCGGAGTAAGCGCCGCCGAGGTAGGGCATGACACTGGCCTCCGGTTTGGACTGACCGCCGTTGTAGTTGAAGTCCTCGGCCTCGATGAAGAAGGCCACGTCGCCGGTGGGCGGATCGCCCGTCTCAGTGGTGAAGCTCCAGGAGGCGACGCGGTCGCCGATGGTGATTTCCACCGGCACGGTCTGGCCTTCGGCCAACAAGGCGTCCGGCTTGTACATCACGTGGGTGGTGGTGCCATCCTTGGTGATGGTGGGCGTGACCTCCACGCCGTCGTACTTCATGGTGATCGGTCCGGCGGCAGTGGCGCCGTCCTCGATCCAGACGTTCACGGTGCCGGTCAACGGAGCGTTGGCGCCGTTGCGGCCCGGACCAAACGCCTTGATGTACGGCGTCAGGATCGGATTGCCGTTGGCATCCAGCTTCGGCTGGTAGGCCTCGATGCCGCCGGTGTCGTTGACCAACGTCCGCGTGACGTTGCCGGCCAGGTCGGGTTCCGTCAGGCTGAAGAACTCGCAGTTCGCGCCGCCGCCGCCCTCGTAGTAACCGATGCGGATCGGGTAGTACCCGGGTTGCGGGACGTTGACCACGAACCACGTGTCGGAAGCCCCACGACCGCCGTTGAAGATGCCCAGCAACGGGGCCAGACGGTCGCGCGG
>RFJD01000009.1 GCA_003695015.1 Verrucomicrobiota bacterium
CGAGGGCGAGGATGCGCTGGTTGGCTCGGTCTTTCATGGCCGGTTCCCGGCGGAAACCTCAGCGAACCGGCGGGGAAACGCAAGCGGCGAAGGCGGGATGCGGGCGGGGCCGGGGGCGGCGCGCCGCTTCAATCCTCCTGGATGGTGAGCCGGCCGCGAAGCGGGACGCGCGTGCCGTTGATCCGGGTCTTGCGGACCAGGTGCCGGTAGGTGGCCAGGGCCAGCAGCGGCCAAGTGTTCCGGTACATGTCGTACTTCAGGTAGAACACCTTGGGGAACCCGGTGCCGGTGGTTTCCTCCTCGGACCAGGAACCGTCGTCGTTCTGGGTGTCGATGAGGTATTCGACCCCGCGGCGGAGGCTGGGGCGGTCCGGATCGCCGAAGGTGCAAAGGGCCATGACCGCCCAGGCGGTTTGGGAAGGGGTGCTGGGGCCCTGGCCTTTGAAGACCGGGTCGTCGTAGGTGTTGCAGCGTTCGCCCCAACCGCCGTCGGCGTGCTGGACGCTTTCGAGCCAGTCGCGGGCCTTCAGCAGCCAGGGCTGTTGCATGTCCACGCCCAGGGTGTGGAGGCCGCGAAGCACCTGCCAGGTGCCGTAGATGTAGTTGACGCCCCAGCGGCCGTACCAGGTGCCGTCCGGTTCCTGGTGGGCGCGCAGGAATTCGAGCGCGCGCCGGACCTGGGGATGATCGAGCGGATAACGCTCATGCCCGAGGACCTCGAGCACGCGGGCGGTGATGTCGGCGCACTCCGGATCGAGCATGGCGTTGTGGTCGGCGAAGGGCACCTTTTCGAGGATGTTGTTGGTGCAGTCCTTGTCGAAGGCCGCCCAGCCGCCGTCGCGGCATTGGAAGGTGAGCATCCAGTTGAGCCCGCGCCGGTAGGCGGCGTCGCGGGCCCGGGGATCGTCGGTCGGCACCAGCCGCAGGGCCAGCAGCACCATGGCGGTGTCGTCCACGTCCGGGTTCCACTTGTTCTCGAACTCGAAGACCCAGCCGCTGGGTTCGACGTCGGCCGGGTTCTTGTGGCACCAGTCGCCGCGGAAGCGGATTTCCTTGCTCAAGAGCCACTTGGTGGCCTTGACCAGGGCGGGATGCCCGGCGGGCAGGCCGGATTCCCGCAGGGCGATGGTGGTGATGGCCGTGTCCCACACCGGGGAAAGGCAGGGCTCGATGCGCAGTTCGTCCTCGGTGTAGTGGGTGAGCTTTTCGAGCTGGGCCTCGGTCTCGCGCACCTCGGGGGCGTCGTCCGGATAGCCCAACGCCTTGAGGGCGATGAGCGAGTTGAGGATGGCGGGGAAGATGGCGGCCAAGCCGTCGGAGCCCTCGAACCGCTCCAGCATCCATTCCTCGGCTTTCTTGAGAGCGCGCCGGCGGAAGGGATGGATGCCGGCGCGGGCGAAGAGTTCGGCGAACTTGTGGAGCTTGTCGAGGGCGAGGAAGAAGTTCCGCCAAGTGATCCATTGCGGATCGCGCGGCAGGCGCAGGTCGCGCTCGTGGTAGCCTTCGCGGTAAAGCTCGTCGAGGGTGACGCCGACGTGCCGGGTGGGTTTGAAGTGGTTGATGATGGCCAGGGGGACGAGCATGGCGCGGGACCAGTTGCTCATGTCCCAGAAGTTGACCCGGAACCACTTGCCGATGAGGAGGACCTCGCAGGGGATGGTGGGGACGTACTTCCACGGATAGAGGCCCACCAAGGCGAGGTAGAGTTTCGAGAAGGTGTTCATCCGCGGGACGCCGCCGAGGCTCAGGGCCACTTCGCGGGCCTTGAGCATGCGGGGATCGGTCACCGGCACGCCGGCCAGTTTCAGGGCCAGGTAGGCCTTGATGGTGGCATTCACCTCCGGCGGGCCGCCGTGGTAGATGTTCCAGCCGCCGTCGGGAAGTTGCAGGCGGAGGATGTGGTTGACGGCCTTGCGCTGCCACTCGGGGTCCACCTTCCCGTTCCAGTGGTGGTAAACGATCATGTCCGCCGCGAGGGTGCAGTCCACGATCAGTTCGCCGATCCAGTAACCCTCCGGATGTTGCAAGCCCAGCAAATGGCGTTGGGCCCGCTCGATGGCGGGATCGACGTCCGGCACCGCCCCGGCACGACGTGGGCCGGTGGTGGTCACCAGATGGGATGGGCGGCCTTCGGGCAAGGTCGCAGACATGACGGGCGTTTATGAATCCGAGAGGCAGGACTGTAAAGCGTGAACGTTGTCCGGAGCGCGCCGGGGCGATGGCCGCGCCGGCGTCCCCGGGGTCCAAGGTCTGCCACACCCCTCCCAAAACCGTTGACCGGCCCGCCCGATTGGGCTGAAGTCTCGGCCATGCAAACACGATCGATTTCCCGTCGAACCGCCCTCAACCGGCTGGCCGGCGCGAGCGCCGCCGCCGCGGCGGCGGCCGCCTTGGACCGCCAACTCGCCGCCGCCGAAGCCGCCGCCCCCGCCCTCAAGGGCCGCATCCGCCACTCCGTCTGCAAGTGGTGTTACGGGGACATCCCGCTGGACGACTTCTGCCGGGAGGTCAAGGCGATCGGCATCCGGGCCATCGACCTGCTGGGAGTGGAGGATTTCCCCACCCTGAAGAAGCACGGCATGGTCTGCTCGATGGTCAGCGGTGTTCCCGGCGGCATCGCCAACGGGCTCAACCGGATCGAAAACCACGACCGCATCGTGGCGTTCTTCGAAGCCACCGCCCCCAAGGTGGCCGCCGCCGGTTTCCGCAACATCATCTGCTTCTCCGGCAACCGGCGCGGCATGAGCGACGAGGAAGGGCTCGAGAACTGCGCCCGCGGCCTCAAGCGCATCGCCGCCATCTGCGAGAAGCACAACGTCGTGGCCGTGATGGAGCTGCTCAACAGCAAGGTCAACCACCCGGACTACATGTGCGACCACACCGCCTGGGGCGTCGAGCTCTGCAAACGGGTCGGCTCCGAGCACGTCAAACTCCTCTACGACATCTATCACATGCAGATCATGGAGGGGGACATCATCCGGACGATCCAAGGCGACCGCGGCCGGGGCATCGAGGCCGCGGCTCCATACATCGGCCACTACCACACCGGCGGGGTGCCCGGGCGGCACGAGATCGACGAGACCCAGGAGCTGTACTATCCGGCCATCATGCGGGCCATCCTCGAGACCGGCTACCAAGGGTACGTGGCGCAGGAGTTCGTGCCGGCGCGGAAGGACAAGTTCGCTTCGCTGCGGCAGGCCGTTCAGATCTGCGACGTCTGAGAGGCGCGCCCGCCCGGGCC
>RFJD01000358.1 GCA_003695015.1 Verrucomicrobiota bacterium
CGCCATTCGATCCAAGGCCACAGGACAAACAACACCCCGGCAAACAGCACGGCCAACAATCCGAGGCCGGCGGCGGTCCACTGCGGGTTCCGGGGCAGCCATTTGGCGCCCGCCACGCAGCAGACCACGATGCTCAGCACCACCGCCAGAATCCAGCCACCCCGGCTCATCGTGCCCACCGCCCCGCCCAACATGGCCAGAGCGCAGGCCACCAGAAGGATCCGCGGCGAACCGCCCACCCGCGCCGCCGAATCCAGGTAACTGCGCCGGCTGCGCCCGCCGAAAAGCCACAGCCCGATCACCAAGGGCCAGGCCAGGGAGAGGTATTGGGCGGCATGATTGCGGTAGGGGAACGGACCGAAATGGGCCTCGGGACTCCGCTCCAGCGGGTCCGGAATGACCCACAGGAGGTTCGGCGTTCCAGAAACCCGTTGCAGCACCGCCACCACCACCAACAGGACCCCGCTCAAGGCCAGCATCCACAGCAGCCGGTGCATCGCCCGCGGCAGGTTCTTCGAACGTCGCCGTTTCCGGCTGTGCCGGCCGGACTCCTCCGCCATCCGACGGTCCTTGCTGACCTCCGAAACCAGCCAGTTGCGGGCGCCCCAGAAGAACCCCACCGCCGCCAAGCCGGTGAAGAACGCCCCCCAAGTCGAGGGACCGTCGTAACTGTGCGGCAGCCAGGCAATGAACCCCTCCGAGGCAATCCACCGGTTGTGTTCCAGGTCCACCCGACCGGCGCTGTTGAGGGCGCCGGCCAGACACCACACCAAGAGGAACCCGATCAGGATCGCCACGCTCGGGCCAACCCAGCTCCCCTCCACCGGCAAATCCTCGTCCAAGGCGGAGACCCCCGCCCCGCGCCGATCCAGCCAGCGGATCCCTTGGACGAGCAACAGCAACAGCCCCACGAGGTTGATCAACCAAAACGCCCACCGCGGCTCGCCCGCTCCCAGCCAGACCGACAGGAGCAGCCCGAGGAACAACAACTGCTGGGTCAACGCTTCCAGCCCGGCCTCGGTCCACGGGGTGCGGGTCCGCGCCTTCCGGCCATGCCGGCCGGATCGGGAGGAGGATCTCGATCCCGCGCGCCCGCCGCCACTCCACAAACCGCCGCTGCTGCTCGAGCTCATGACGTCCTGGCTGAATCCGAAACCGACCCCACCACGGGCGCCGGCCGCCGCAGCCTAGCAAACGGCCTCGGGCCGCTCCAAGTCCCGCCTCGGCCCCGTCCCGCGCCCGCGCCACGGACCTCGGCCGTTGACTTTGCCCCGGGCCCCCACCAGCATCACCGTCCGGCCGCGCCCACGCGCCACCCGGACCACCATGGGCATCATTCGCAAAAAGGCCTACGCCCGGGCGGGGTTGATCGGCAACCCCTCCGACGGTTATCACGGCCGCACGATTTCCTTCATCGTGCGGAACTTTGCCGCCGAGGTCACCCTCTACGAATCGCCCGAGCTGGAGATCGTCCCCACTGCACGCGACCAGTTCCTGTTCCCCAGCATGGAGGCGCTGGTCGAGGACGTCCGCAAGTTCGGCCACTACGGCGGCCTGCGCCTGCTCAAGGCGACCATCAAGCGCTTTTACGAATACTGCCTCAGCCACGACATCCGCCTGCCGGACCGCAACTTCACCCTGCGCTACCGGACGGACATCCCCGACCAGGTCGGCATGGCCGGCTCCAGCGCCATCATCACGGCCTGCCTGCGGGCCCTGATGGAGTTCTACGGGGTGGACATCCCCAAGCCCGTCCAGCCGAACCTCATCCTCTCGGTCGAAACCGAGGAACTCGGCATCCCCGCCGGCCTCCAGGACCGCGTCGTCCAGGTCTATGAAGGGGTCGTGTTCATGGATTTTGACCGCGACCACTTCGAGCGCCACGGCCACGGCATCTACGAACCGCTGGACCCGCGGCTGCTGCCGCCCCTCTACGTGGCCTACCGCACCGACCTCTCCGAGGGCACCGAGGTCTTCCACAACGACATCCGCGGCCGGTTCGAGCGCGGCGATCCCCAGGTCGTCGAGGCCATGCGTTTCTGGGCCGACCTCGCCCTCCAGATGAAGGACTGCCTCCTGCGCCGCGACTGGGACGCCGCCGGGCGGCTCATCGACGCCAATTTCGACAAGCGCCGCGAGATCTACCGCATCAGCGAAGCCAACCTCCGGATGGTCGAACTGGCTCGTTCGGTCGGCGCTTCCGCGAAGTTCACCGGCTCCGGCGGGGCCATCGTCGGCACTTACAAGGACGACGCCATGTTCCGCCGGCTCGAACGCGTCCTGTCCGAGGCCGGCATCCAAGTCATCAAACCGGTCATCGTCGATTCCTGAACCTGTCCCCCCGTTTCCGCCATGATTCGCAAAGCCGTCATCCCTGCCGCCGGGTTTGGCACCCGGTTCCTGCCCGCCTCGAAATCCCAGCCCAAGGAAATGCTGCCCATCGTGGACACACCCACCATCCAGCACGTGGTGGAAGAGGCGGTCGAAGCCGGGATCACCGACATCCTGATGATCATCGGCAGGGGCAAACGGGCCATCGAGGAACACTTCGACCGCAACTTCGAGCTGGAGGCCGAACTCGA
>RFJD01000060.1 GCA_003695015.1 Verrucomicrobiota bacterium
GCCGGGAATGGCGAACATCAGGTCCAACCCGACGTTCTCGAATCCCGCCCGGCGCAGGGTGTCGTAGGCCCGAAAAGCCATCTCCCGGGTGTGCACCCGGCCCAGCCGATCCAACAGATCGGCGTCCAGGGACTGCACGCCCAATGAGACGCGGTTGACGCCGTAATCCAGCAGCAGCCGGGCCTTGTCCAAGCCGAGCGTCGCGGGGTTCGCCTCGACGCTCCATTCCCGGGGACACTCCGGGAAAAGCCGGCGGATCGCAGCCAACACCCGCTCCCACTGGCGGCAGTTCAGGACCGTCGGGGTGCCGCCGCCGAAGAAGATCGTCTCCGGCGCCAGCTCCTCCGCGACCAGTTCCAATTCCCGCAGCAGCGCCCCGACGTAACGGTCCACCAGCTCGCCGCGCGTCGCCTCCGAGTAAAACGCGCAGTAGCTGCACTTGCTGGCGCAGAACGGCACATGGACGTAAAGGTGCCGGACCGGCCGGGCCAGCCAGCCGGGAACGCTCGGGGCATGGGGCCGGTCACTCATGCCTCCCCACCCGCCTTGCCGCCGGCATTCAGGGGCCACGTCGCCAGCGATTCATACACCGCCCCTCCCGGCCGGAGGTAACTTCGGAGCAGATGCACTTCCGCCACCGGCCAGTTCAACACCTCGTCGAACCGCCAGCGTTTGAACGCCCGCGCCACCAATTCCGTGCTGCCCGGCAACCGCTCACGCACCCGGCCCAAGGTGAGGTGGGGATTGAATTCCTGCCCGCCGCCCAGGACGCGCTTGGCAACGGCGGGTTCGAGGAAAGCCATGCATGCCGCCGCCACGCTCTCCTGCAGCCGGCGGAGGGGTTCCAACCCGCCCTGCAATCCCACCCACAGAACCCGCGGGGCGCGCGGTTGCGGGAACACCCCCAAGCCGGTGACCTCCAGTTCGAACGGCTCCCACACACGGGAGGCGCGATCGAGGGCCTGACGCAAGGCGGGCGTCCGCGATGCGGCCACTTCGCCGAGGAAGACGAGCGTCAGGTGCATCTGTTCCGGACGCGTCCAGACCACCGCCCGTTCCGGCACGTCGGCCCGGAGGCGGGATTGCAACCGCCCCAGCCGCTGCACCAGTTCGTCGGCCAGCGGCAGGGCCACGAACAAACGCATCGTCTCGTTCATCTCAAACCGGTTCCTGCTGGGTCATGCAGTGAAACGCCCCCAGCCCCCAGATCAGGTCCCGGGCATCCAGCCCGACCACCGGCCGGTCCCGAACCACCTCCCGCAGGGCCGCCAGGGCGATCCGGTCATTCGGATGTCCATAAACTGGAACAATCACCGCCGCGTTGGCGATGTAGAAATTCAGGTACGAGGCCGGCAACCGCACGCCCTCTTGGGCCACCGGCCCCGGCATCGGGATCTCGACGATCCGGAACGGCCGCCCCCGCTCATCCCGCCACGCCCGCAGCCGGGCCAGGTTCTCCGCCAAGGGCGCGTGGTTGGGATCGGCCGGATCCGGCTCGACCGCCGTCGCCACCACCCCGGGCGCCACGAACCGGGTGATGTCGTCCACGTGCCCGTCGGTGTCGTCCCCCACGATGCCTTCGCCCAGCCAGCAGATCCGTTCCACCCCCAGCCAGCTCCGCAGGGCCCGCTCGATCGCCTCCCGGCCGAGCCCGCGGTTGCGGTTCGGGTTCAACAGGCAACTCTCCGTGGTCAGCAGCGTCCCCCGCCCGTCCCCGTCGATCGATCCGCCTTCGAGAATCAAGCCGGGCGACCAGACCGGCAGCCCGCGGAAGGCGGCAATCCGCTGCGGGATGGCGTCGTCGAGGTCCCAGGGCGGGTACTTGCCGCCCCAGGCGTTGTAACCCCAGTCCAACACCGCCCGTCGCCGGGGCGGGCCGTCATGGACCACGAAAATCGGACCGTGGTCGCGGCACCAAGGCTCGTACGCGGGAAACACGTGCGTGTAAACCCGGTCCATGCGCGCGCCTGCCGCCCGCGCGAACCCATGCGCCTCCTCCGCGGCGGCCTCGTCCCAGCAGTTCAGGTGCACCTCCTCGCCCCGCGCAATCTCGGCCACCAACCGGCCCAGCGTCCGGGCGGCCGGTTCGTAATGTTCGCCCGGAAAACTGTCGCTCTCCGGCCGCGGCCAGGTGATCCACGTGGCTTGGTGCGGTTCCCATTCCGCCGGCATGCGAAATCCCCGCAATGCCGCCGGCGCTTCCAGGCACGGACGCGCAGCCGCCTCCTCCTTCATGGCGCCATCGTCCCCTGCCCGCTCATGGCAGCCGCGAACCCCGCGACGCCTCCAGCAGCCGGTACCATTCCTCGCGGGTCAGCTCGAGGTCCGCCGCCGCAGCCGCCTCGCGGATGCGTTCCGGCCGGCGCGAGCCCACGATCGGTTGCACGCCCGAGGGGTGCCGCCGCAACCAGGCCAACGCCACCACCGTCGGGGTGGTTTCCCGTTCACGGGCGATGGCTCGGAGCGTTTCCTGGATGCGATGCACCCGGACGTCGGTTTCATGATCCTCGTGCAGGTCGCCTCCCCGCAACAACGCGCCGCCGCCCAGCGGACTCCACGCCTGCGGGGTCATCCCGGTCTGCAGGCACTGATCCAGCAGCCCGTTGTCCAGCGGATCCAACTGCAGCAGGCTGAACTCGATCTGGTGTGCCACCAGCGGCATGGGGCAGGCCGACTGCAGCAAGGCCACCTGCGAAGGCCGGAAGTTGCTGACCCCAAAGGCCCGCACCTTCCCCGAGTCCTTCAGCTTGGCAAACGCCCGCGCCACCTCCTCCGGGTGGAACAGGTAATCCGGCCGGTGCAACAGCAGCACGTCGATCGTCTCCACGCCAAGCCGGCGCAGCGAGCCTTCGACGGAGCGCAAGATATGCGCCTCGGAGAAATCATACCGATAGGGCGCGGTCGGCTCCGGTTCGCCCACGAACCGGATGCCGCACTTGGTGACGATCCGCACCCGGTCGCGCATGCCGGGGATCTCCCGCAGCACCGCCCCAAACGCCGCTTCCGCCGCGCCCCGGCTGTAGATGTCCGCCAGATCGAACAGCGTGTAGCCTGCTTCGTAGGCGGCCGAAACCGCCCGACGCGCCCCGGCAATCTGCTCGGCGGTCAGCGCCTCCGGTCCATCGGCGTCCACCAGCCGCCAACACCCGTAACCCAGCCGGCTCACCGGCCAGTCCGTTCGTCCCAGCTTGATCGTTTTCATCGTGACTTCACCCGGTCCGGCGCGGGGCGGAACCACCGCCCTCAGCGTCTTCCGGGCGCGCGTATCATAAACGCCACCCTCCGCGCGACAACGGCAAAGGATCCCGCCGGCCGCCGCCGCGTCCCGACCCCGCGCTGCCGGAGTTCCCCGTCACCGCTGCCGGCGGCCTCACTTCCCGATTGCCAGTCACCGGCGGCCGCGGCAACATCGCGGCGTCCGGTCGGAGCGTAGCTCAGCCTGGTAGAGCGCCAGCTTTGGGAGCTGGATGTCGCAGGTTCGAATCCTGTCGCTCCGACCATTCGCCTTTACCCTCCCGCCTTCCCTCGGCGGCCCTGCGCCGAACCGGGAGAGAGATCCCCCGCCCGCCCTGCTTGCGAACTCCCGTGGCGCCGGTCACAGGCGCCAGCCCCCGGCAGCCAGGGTCTCGGAGGTTCCGCATTGGCCGGGCCGCTATGGAAAATCACAAAAGAAATACGCATATCCTCATTGCCTCCCAACCCGGTTTCGGGCTCTATCTCAGGAGACACAGTACCCATCCCATGGACAACCGAACCAAGCCAGTCAACCGTTGAACGCACGATGAAAGCCAAACAGCGAACCATGCCTCGCATCCTGGCGCTTGCCTGTCTCGGCGGCGCGTTGGCTCTGCCGCTGACCGCGCAGGAGACCATCACCATCCCGGCCTCCTGGGCTTATCCGCCGGGTTCCGGGGACGCCTCCCAGCCGGGCTTCTACGGCAAGATCCACCAAGCCCGGCAGGACGCGAACCTCACCTCGACCATCGGCCGGGCCAACACCCAGTTGGCCGGCGAGTTGATCGACCCGGCCACCGGCGAGCCCTACAAGAACATGGTGGTCACCAAGGACAACCCCTACATCGGCGAGTTCTTCTGGGGGTATGCGACCGAACCGGACGGCTCGTTCGTTTGGGAGGGGCCGATCAATTGCAGCAACGTCAATGACGGCATCGGCGATCCGGACAACTACGGCAATTTCGTCCCGGACGACTACTTCCCGGGCCTGCCGGGCAGCGTCAGTGAAGCCTTCGAAAACATGGAGTACTACAACGTGCTCCAAGTGGCGGTGGAGTTCCTCGGCTTCCTCGAAATCACCCAGCCCGGGGAGATCATCCTCGGCCTGCATCACGACGACGCCGCCGCGTTGGAAATCTCGCCGAACGACGGTCGCGACATCTTCCGCATTCCCTTGGTGTACACCGACACCAACGCCGGGCCCGGCAACCGCCAGGCCACCGTCAACTTCGAGGCTCCCGGCCTCTACGCCATCCGCATCGTCATGGCCCAGTGGACGGGCGACATCATGCTCGAGTTCTGGAGCGCGCCGGTGGACGATCCCGAGAATCGCACCCTCGTCAACGACACCGGCGGGTTGAAGGTGTACCGGGCCATCCAAGGCGGATCCCGCCCGTTCGTCGTGAGCGCCAATCCCGGCCCCGGCGCCACCGGCGTCGAGCCCAACAGCGCCATCGAAGTCGTGCTCCAAGGTTTGGGCGCCGACGAGACCCCGGTGATGAAGGTCGATGGGGTCGAGGTCACCTACAACCGCACCGACGACGGCGACCTGAGCACCCTCACCTACCAGCCGGCCCAGCCGTTCCCCTCCGGCAAACAGGTCAACGTCGAGCTCAGCTACGGCGCCGCCAACAGCCAGTGGAGCTTCGTCACCAAGACTGGCCGCAAGGCCCTCATGATCACCGGCGGCGGGGCCCAAAACGCCGCTGAACGATGGATCGCTGAACGGTTGGCCACCAAGTACGGTTTGGACGTGGTCGTGAAAGGGGACGACGTGGTGACGACCAACGATGCCGAGGGTTGTGTGCTGATCATCAACTGCTCCAGCGTCAACAGCGGCAAGGTGGCCAACGACGATTTCGAGCTGCTGCCCATCCCGCTGCTGGACGTCGAAGGCGGCAACACCGACGACTTCAAACTCATGGACGCCCCCTACGGCGGCAAATGGGGCAACGGCCCGACGACCACCGACATTGTCATCGTCGACCCCAGCCATCCGCTGGCTGCGGGCCTGCCGGAGGGCCAAGTGGCCTGGGCCACCCGTGCCACCAAGCATCACTGGGGCACCGTGCCGGCCAATGGCCAGGCCGTCGGCATTGCCACCGGCACCTATGATCCGCCCCGCGGCCTGCTCTACGCCTTGGAGGAGGGTGCCGAGGTGGACACCGGCCAGGTGGACGAACTCGGCAACCCGATCATGTTCGCCCATCCGGCCCGCCGTGTGTTCGCCGGCTTCTTGGGTGACGACGGCGCCGCCTACCTGACCGACGACGGGGTCAAGCTGTTCGACGCCATCATCACCTGGCTGTTGCCCGAACCGCCTGCCCCGCCGAAGTTCAACCCGCCGACCTTGGCCAACGGCCAGATCACCATCAGTTGGACCGGCGATGGCGTGCTGCAGGAAAGCGGCTCGGTCACCGGCCCGTGGTTCGATTCGCCGAACCAGAACAATCCGCAGACGATCCCCGCGGTCGGCACCAAGTTCTTCCGCCTCCGTCGTTGAGGAGCGACGGGGACGAGAGAGAGAGAGCCAGAGCGAGCTCGCTCGGCCGGTCCCGCCTCGTGCGGGGCCGGCTTTCCTTTTTTCCCAAGGGAAGGCTCCTCCCGGCGCGTCGCCCCCGGGTGGGGCTCACGCCTCGGTCAACCCGTGGGCCAGCGCGTAACGGATCAGCTCCGCCGTCGTCTGCAAGCCCAGCTTCTCGAGCAACCGCGTCCGATAGGTGCTGACGGTCTTTTCGCTGAGGTGCAGTTCGAGGGCGATCTGCTTGACGGTTTGCCCCCGACCCAACCGCACCAGCACCTCGAACTCCCGGTTCGAGAGGCGCTCATGCGGCGGCCGCCCCCCGCCCTCCTCCAACACCGCGGCCAACCGCTCGGCCAGAGCCGGGCTGATGTACCGTCCCCCACGCAGAATTCGCCCCACCGCCGCCACCAGTTCCTCCGGGGCCGACTCCTTCGTCAGATAACCGGCCGCCCCGGCGCGAATCGTGCGGATGCCATAAGGATCCTCCGGATGCACGCTCAACACCAGCACTGGCAACTGCGGGCGAAGCTGCCGGACGGTGCGCAGCAGCTCCAAACCGCTGCCCCCGGGCATCTGCAAGTCCAGCACGAGCAAATCCCACTCCCCGCGCTCCAAAGCCGCCAGCGTCGCCGCGATATCGCCGGCCTCCTCCACGACGCATCCGGCGAAGCTCTCCTCGAGGATCTCCCGCAACCCCCGCCGCACCACGGCATGATCGTCGGCCACCAGGAACTTCATGGCGCATCCTCCCCCACCCAGGTCTCCATGGCGTCTTCCGGCGGCTCGGCCGGGGCCCACACCCGGACGGTCGTCCCCTCGCCCGGCGCACTCTGGACCACCACCCGCCCCCCAACCAGGGCCATCCGCTCCCGCATGCCCAGCAAGCCCAGCGCTTCGTTCTCTTGCAACCGGTCTTCCCGGAAACCAACCCCGTCATCCCGCACTTCCAACGCCACTCCCGTGCCATCGGCCGCCAGCCGCACGGACACCCCCGAGGCCTGCGCGTGGCGCGCCACGTTGGTCAGGATCTCCTGAAACACCCGGAAAACGGCGGTTGCCGTGGCTTCATGCACGGCCGGCATCTTCCCCGGCAGTTCCAGCTTCACGGCGAGGTTGCTGCGGCGCTCGAACTCCCGCACCTGCCATTGGATCGCCGCCGCCAAACCCAGGTCGTCCAGCACCCCCGGACGCAACTCCGTGCAAAGCCGCCGGGTCGTCTGGACGGTGGCGTCGATGGCGCGGGCCATCTCCCCGAGCCGCTCCCGCAGGGTGGCCGCAAGCCCCGGGTCCCGCACTCCCGCCAGGCGCCGCTCCAACCACGCCACGTCCATCTTCAATCCGCTCAGCGCCTGCCCCAGCTCATCGTGAATCTCCCGCGCGATCCGCCGCCGTTCCTCCTCCCGCAAATGCACCAACTGCCGCGCCAACGCCCGGGCCCGCCGATGCGCCGCCCGCAACTCCGACACCCCCGCACCACCCGAACCGACCTCGCCGCCGCCTCCCCGGACCAGCGTTTCCAGCCTTTCCCCCAACGTCGCCTCGACCTCCCGCGCTCCCAGGAAAATGTCCGTGGCGCCATCCCGGAACGCCTGGACGACCTCCCCCGCCGTCGCGGTCTCTCCGCCGATCGCCAGCACCGGCAGGCGCCCGAAACCGAGGCGGACCACCTGCACGGGCCGCAGTTCGCCTTCTCCGCCCAATGGCAACACCACCGCCCCGAACCGGCCGGCTTCCCCCTCCTGGGTCAGCCGCTGCAGGACTGCCTCCACCGAGTCCGCCTCAACCAGCTCCCATCCGCGCCGGTCGGCAATGGCCCGCCGAACCGCCGTCCGCAACGGCGATTCCGGGTGAAACATCAACAAGCGCCTTGGTTGGGTCACCGGTTCAGGCAATCCAGTTCACAGATTCGTGGGACAGGGTGCCTCTTCCCCGACTCGCGGCGCAAGTTCATTAGCCTCCGGCCAGCCGCTCCGCCCATTCGCGCCGCCGGATCGATGCCGACCGCGCCGTACCCCGCGCCGCGCCGATTTCGATCCGCTGCTATCGCCGCCCTCCACCCTCGACCGTCACTTGGATCGAATCCCGGATTCCGTCCCGTCGAAAAGTCACCGGTTCGTTGGCCGCCATCGGCCAGGCGTCGTCCCACGAATATACCGTGATCCTCGCCCGGCCC
>RFJD01000359.1 GCA_003695015.1 Verrucomicrobiota bacterium
CATCGCGCGCTCGATCAATGGGGCTACGGCCTGGCCAGCGTGCGGTTCATTTGCGGCACCCAGGGCGTGCACAAGCAGCTCGAACAAAAACTGACCGAGTTCCTCGGCACCGAGGACACGATCCTCTACTCCTCCTGCTTCGACGCCAACGGCGGGTTGTTCGAGACATTGCTCGGGCCGGAGGACGCCGTGCTCAGCGACGAGCTCAACCACGCCAGCATCATCGACGGCATCCGGCTCTGCAAAGCGCAGCGGTTCCGCTATCGCAACAACGACATGGCCGACCTCGAGGCCAAGTTGAAAGAGGCGGCCCCGGCCCGGTTCAAGATCATCGCCACCGACGGCGTGTTCTCGATGGACGGCTACATCGCCAACCTGCCGGCCATTTGCGATCTGGCCGAACGTTACGGCGCGCTGGTGATGGTGGATGATTCCCACGCCGTCGGGTTCATGGGCAAACATGGCCGCGGCACGCACGAATACCACCACGTCATGGGGCGGGTGGACATCATCACCGGCACGCTGGGCAAGGCCCTGGGCGGGGCCAGCGGCGGTTACACCAGCGGCCGGCGCGAGATCATCGAATACCTCCGCCAGCGTTCGCGGCCCTACCTGTTTTCCAACACCCTCTGCCCGGTGATCGCCGGCGCTTCGCTCAAGGTGCTCGAACTGTTGAGCGAAACCACCGAACTGCGCGACCGCTTGGAGGCCAACACCCGCTTCTTCCGCGAGGAGATGACCCGCCGTGGCTTCAACATCCTGCCGGGCGACCATCCCATCGTGCCGATCATGCTCGGCGACGCCGCCCTAGCCACGCGTTTCGCCGATGCCATGCTCGAAAAGGGCGTGTATGTGATCGGGTTCTCCTATCCGGTCGTGCCGAAGGGCAAGGCGCGCATCCGCGTGCAGCTATCCGCGGCCCATACGCGTGAGCAGTTGGAGTTCGCCATCGACGCCTTCACCCAGGTGCGCGATGAGCTGATGCCGCAGGGCGGCAGGGCCTGATCGAACCCCGGGGCGGATCAGGGCCCGCCAACGTGTTCGGTGGAGCGTGGCAACAAACCACCCCGCTCCATCATGAGCGGGTCCATCCTCGGCCGCGGCGACAGCGCAAAAGCAGCCTGCTGCCCCCTTTTCGCCACCTGAAACAGCCGGCGTCCGAACGGTCTCGCGCCGGGGCGGACGGAACGGCACACTCGGCGGCGCCAACCGATGCCACGTTGTCCTGCCAGCCTGAACGCCCCCCACGGACGGGTGGACCTCCACCGCGACGCCGCCGGGGTCATGCACCTGCGCGCGACGCACCTCGACGACGCCTTCTGGGCGTTGGGCTATTGCCACGCCATGGATCGCGGCCTGCAACTCATCCTGACCCGGCTGGTCGGCGCGGGCCGTTTGAGCGAACACCTCCGGGCCGGCGACGAGGCGGTCGAGCTGGACACGTTTTTCCGAAAGTTGAACTTCGCGGGCGACGTCGAAGCAACCGCCCGCCGGCTCACACCGCGCGCCCGGGCGGCGTGCGAAGCCTATTGCGGCGGCGTGAACCACCGCTTCAGCCGCCACGGCCTGCCGTGGGAGCTGCGCTTGTTGCGCGTGCCGTTCGCACCGTGGTCGCTGGCCGACCTGATGATCGTCGCCCGGCTCATGGGCTACATGGGCATGGCCCAAACCCAGGCCACGACCGAACACCTGCTCGTGCAGTGGATCCAACACGGGTTGGACCGGGTGCGGCTCGAAGAGTTGTTCCCCGGCAGGCTCGGCGGCTTGGACGAGACCCTCCTGCGACAGGTCACGCTGGCGGAACGGGTCGTCCCCTCGGGCCTGCCGTGGGGCGAGGCGGCCGTCGCTTTTGCCGCCTCGAACAACTGGGCCGTCAGCGGCGCCCTGACCGCCTCCGGCCGGCCCATCCTGGCCAACGACCCCCATCTGGACATCAACCGCCTGCCGCCGGTCTGGTACGAGACCGTCCTCGAATGGCGTCATCATGGCCGCCGCCGTTACGCCATGGGCGCCAGCCTCCCCGGCGTGCCGGGAATCGTCGTCGGACGGACCCCCGACCTGGCTTGGGGCGTGACCTACGCCTTCATGGACGTGGTCGATTCGTGGGTCGAACACTGCCGCGAGGGCCGCCACCGCCGCGGCGAAGGTTGGGAACCATTCCGGCAACGGCGTGAAATCATCCGGCGCCGGCGGGGCGCGCCGGTCGAGTTGACCGTCCACGAGAACGACCACGGCATCCTCGAAGGCGCCCCCCGCGAGGAGGCGTGGCTGCTCTGCACCCGATGGTCCGGGGCCGAACCGGAGGCGGTGGCGGCGTCGCTGGAAGCGGTTTGCGCCGTGCTCGAAGCGGAGGACGCCCGGCAGGGCCGGACCGCCCTGGCCGGCTTGGTCAACGGCACCTGGAACTGGGTGTTGGCCGACCGCCACGGCCACATCGCTTACCAGATGGCCGGGCTCTGCCCGCGTCGGCGGCCGGGCGTTTCCGGGCTGTTCCCGCTGCCCGGATGGGACCCCGCCAACGACTGGCAGGGCTGGGTGCCGCCGGAGGAACTGCCCCGCCAATTCGATCCCCCGGAAGGCTTCATCATCACCGCCAACGACGACCTCAACGCGCTCGGCCGCGTCCAGCCCATCAACTTCAGCATGGGCCCGTACCGGAGCGAACGCATCCGACGGCTGTTGCAGGAGCGGCGTCCGCTCACCGTCGCCGACATGCAGCGGATCCAGCTCGACGTCCGCTCGGCGCAGGCGGAGCGTTACCTCGAACTTCTGCGACCGTTGTTGGCGGCCCGCCTCGACCGCCACCCGGAGACGGCGCGGGCCCTGCTCGATTGGGACGGCGCATACCGGCCGGACTCGCGCGCCGCCACGATCTTCGAGCACTTTTACGCGGGCCTCATCGAAGAGGTCTTCGGAGCGCCCGCCCAAGGGAACTTCGGCCCCCGGGTGCTCGCCCATTTGCGCGAACGGACGCCGGTTCTTTCGTACTTGTTCGCGACGCTCGACCGCGTCCTGCTGCGGGAACGTTCGGCCTGGTTCGGCAGGCGCACGCGGGAGGAGGTTTACCGCGCGGCCTTGGACAAGGCGCTGGCCCGGCCGGCGCCGCCTTACGGTCATGACCGCACCGTGCGCATCGGCCACCTGCTCTTGGGCGATCGGTTGCCGTGGGTCCCCGGGCTCACCCGGCAAGTGCGGCTGCCCGGCGGCCGGGCAACGGTCTTCCAAGGCCAGATTCACCGCCTGCCCGGTCGGACCCTGACGATCGCGCCGTCGTATCGCTTGGTGACCGACCTGGCCGAGGACGCCATCCACACCGCC
>RFJD01000360.1 GCA_003695015.1 Verrucomicrobiota bacterium
ACCGGCCGGGCCAGCCGGTCCCAAGGTGACCTCCTGCCACGCGGCAAGTTGGCGGCTCAGGGCCGGCTGTCGGTCCCGGCTGCAGCGGACGATGTAGCTGGTCACAGGCACGACTTCGGTCCTTTCAGTCTGCGGTTCGAGGCAACGCTGAAACGGGGAAGAAAACCTTGACGGATGTCAAGAAAACACAGCATTTCCCTGGCTAATGAAAAAAACGAAATCCCGACCAGCCGGCAAAGCGGCGCTGCCAATCGCCACTTGGGTTTGACTTGGGTCAAGGCCGTCTCCGCACCATGGGCGGTATGGATCGACCCATGCAACGACGCCATTGGTTGTTCGCCCTGATTACCGGAAGCCTGGTTTGCGGAACGATGTCGGCCGGTCGCACCGGGGAGTCTTCCGCATCGACGAAGCCCACCGCCACGGCGCAGATCCGTGACATGTTCACCCAGGGCAAGGTGAACGTAAATGTCCGCCTACGCTGGGAACATGTGGAACAAGACGGAAGGAGGACGGCCAGCGCCGTCACCGTCCGGCCGCGGCTCGGCTTCACGACGGCGCCGCTGCATGGCTTCCGCGCGGGCATCGAATTTCAGGGGAACACGCCGTTGGGCACGGAAAAGGAATACCGGCCGTCGCCATTAAGCACGGATCCCGAAACGATCAACCACGCAATCATCGCGGACCCCGAGGATTTCGTGCTGGACCAGGTGTGGGGCAGCTACACCCGATGGGATTCCACGGTGAAGGCCGGCCGTCAGGTGATTCTCCTGGACAACCAGCGGTTCGTGGGCCCGGTGGGTTGGCGACAATTACAGCAGACCTTCGATGCCGCCGTGCTGAACGTGGGCGCCTTGGAGCACTGGGATTTCATGTACGGCCATCTTTGGCAGATCAACCGGGTTCTGGGCATGAACAATCGCGGCGGTCGCTGGACCACCGCCTCGCACCTGATCCATGTCCGCTATGACGCCTGCGCCTATGCGACGGTGACCCTGTACGGTTACCTGCTCGACATCCACAACGCCCCCGCCCTGTCCTCGGACACCTTCGGCGGGAGTGTCGCCGGCACCGCGCCCATCAACGACTCGTGGAAACTCACGTACCGGGGCGAGTTCGCGTGGCAGATCGACGCTTTCGACAATCCGGCCGATTACGGCGCCCCTTATTACCACCTCATGGCGGGGCCGGAGGTGGGGCGGTTCAACGCCGGTGTGGGCTACGAGGTCCTGGGATCGGACAACGGCGCCTCCGTTCAAACGCCCCTGGCCACGTTGCATGCGTGGAACGGCTGGGCGGACATGTTCCTGACCACGCCAACGGACGGTCTGCGGGATCTCTACGGATGGGCCGGGGTGAAGCTGCCCTGGGAGCTGCCGTTGAAAGTGGTGGTTCACAAGTTCGATGCCGACAAGGGCAGCCGGGACTACGGCTGGGAGCTGGACATCCAGCTTTCCCGCTCCTTCGGCCCGTACTTCAAGGTGTTGGCCGCCTACGCGCGGTACGACGGCAAGGACGTCCATCCCGACACCGAGAAATTCTGGCTGCAGGGGGAATTCAACTACTGAGCCGACCGCCGGTCCGAGGGAGACGGCCCGCGGCAACCCATGCCAGGCATGCGCCCGGAAGCCCGGGCGCTTTTGGTTTTGTTGTCGTCCGGTCCCGCGGCGGCCGACCCCGGGGACCGGGAAGGCGCGAGCGCTCCGGCGCGCGGCATCGGGAATGATCTCAACCCTGTTGGAGACGCATGCGAGCCAGCACCGCGCCGCCGGTGATGCCGGCATGGTCCCCGAGCTTGGAAGCCACGATGCGGATGCCCTTGTCCACGCCGTCCATGGCGTACTTGCGGGCGGTTTTCTCCGCGATGGGGAGGATATGTTCGCCCAAAGCCTCCATCAGGCCGCCGCCGAGCACCACGACCTCGGGATTGAGGAGATTGATCACGCTGGCGACGGCGATGCCGGTGTAACGGGCCGCATCTTCGACGATCTTCTTGGCGAGCTTGTCCTTCTTTTTTTCGATGGCCTTGCGCAGGTCGTTGCTGCGCATGTCCTTGAGGCCGGGGCCGAGCATGTCCACCAAGGCCGTTTTTCGTCCCTTGGCGACGGCTTCCTTGAGCCGGTTGAAGATGGCGGTGCGGCTGGCGAGGGCCTCGAAACAGCCGCGGTTGCCGCAGCCGCACTTGGGACCGTCGATGTCGAGAACCATGTGGCCGATCTCACCGGCGGTGCGGTTGAAGCCGGAGAAGAGGCGGCCGTCGAGGATGAGGCCGGCGCCGATGCCGGTGCCCAAGAAGATGCCCACCATGTGGCGGGGCTTGCCGTCCAGTTCGGCCTGATGGACGCCGAGGGCCTGGATGTTGCAGTCGTTTTCGATGAAGACCGGCAGGCTGAGTTGTTTTTCGAGCATGGCCTTCAGCGGAACGTCCCGCCACTGAAGGTTGGGGGCGAAGATGACGCGGCCGGTCTCAGGGTCGGTGGCGCCCGGGGCGCCGATGCCCACGCCGGCGACGTCCTCGGGCTGGAGGTCGCACTCGTCGATGGCTTCCAAGGCGCAGCGGGCAATGCGTTCGACCACGGCCTCGACGCCACGGCGGGCCTTGGTGCTTTTCTTGGCCTTGCCGATCAGATCGAGACGGGAGTTGAACACGCCGGCGAGGATCTTCGTGCCACCGAGATCGATGCCGAGAAGATGCTTGGGGGAGGAGGAGGTTGAAGCCATGGGAAATGCGGGGGATGGCGACTTCAGGAGCGCCGGCCCTGCCGGGGCGGCGGGCTGAACAAAACGCGATCGATCTGCCGTTGAAGTTCGCGGTTGATGGCGTCGATGGAGCGGTCGCCATCCACGATGGTGAACGCGTAGATGCGCTGAAGGGTCTGGAAGGCCTTGATGAGCCTGCCTTGGTAGATGATGAAGCTGTCGAACATGTCCTGGGCCAGGCCGAGGTCCATGCCGCTTTCCCAGTAGTCGAGGGCCTGGCGCTTGGCGAAGGTGCGCTGAACCAGTTTCTCGGGAGAGACCTGCAAGTAGAAGACCGCGTCGGGCACCAAGGCGATGCTGTAGAGCTCGCGCAGCCAGTCCAAGTCGCGACCCCGGACCATGTCGCGGGCCATGAGGGTGTAGATGTAGCGGTCGGCCAGGACGACGTAACCGGCCTTGAGGGCGGGGAGGATGACGTTTTCGAGCTGGTCGGCGAAGTCGGTGGCGTAGAACAGGCTCATGGTGGTGTGGCTGAGGATGTTGCCCTCCTGGGCCCGTTCCAGTTCCTGGCTGACGAGGTTGGAGCGTTTGAGGCCGACCTGCTCGGTGGCGTGGCCCTGGCCCTCGAGCCAGGCCACCAGCCGGCTGATCTGGGTCGAACGCCCCGAGCCGTCCGCGCCTTCGATGACGACCAGCTTCCCGGTCAGCCGCTCCAACTCCACCCCGGGGATGCCCTGGCCATAGAAGCGCTTGGGGGTCGGCCGCAGGGGCCGGACTTGCGGACGCGGATGGGCCGAACGCTCAGGCGACATAGTTCTCCAAGGGAATGTGGGCGGCCACGATGCGGCGCACCTCGTGTTGTTGGACCTCGATCGAGCGGTTGGCGTCGATTTCGTGAAAACCGAACTCGCCGCTCATTGCCAGGTATTGTTCCAGCAGTCGCGACTGGAAGATGCGGTAGCTCTCCTCGATGTCGGAGGAAAGCTTCAGGTCCATGCCCGCCTCGAAATACTTCAGCTCGCGGCGGCTGTCCCGGATGCGTTGCAGGGAAACCTCGAGGTTGGTCCGGAAGAAAAAGGTCAGGTCCGGCAGGGTGGCGAAGCTGTAGATCGAGCGGACCCATTCGGGCGGGCAACCGCGGACCACGTCCCGGGCGAAGGCGGTGAAGATGTAGCGGTCGCAAAGGACGAGATACCCGGCCCGGAGCAGCGGCACCAGGTGGCGGTCGTAACGGTCCGCGAAATCGGTGGCGTGGATCAGGCTGAAGGTGGTGGGGGTGAGGAGGTTGGTGTGTTTGCCGCGGCGGGTGGCGCTCTTGACCAGCTCGGAGGAGTTCCACTCGCTCAGATAGACCTTCAGGCGCTGTTGTTCGAGCCAACGCTTCAACAGCCGGAGCTGGGTGGACTTGCCCGAGCCGTCGATGCCCTCGACGGCGATCAGGCGTCCGGGATAATCGAATTTGGCGAACCGCGGGTCCGGCACGCCCCCAACCTAAGCCCGCGGCCCGGCCCCGCCAACCGAAAAGCCGCCGGCGGCCGGGAACCGGAGGGCATTTCCGATTGGACTCCGGCGGGCCGGGCCGCCATCTTCTGGGCCATGGGCTCACGCCGCCAAGCGCGCGCGCGGGCGCTCCAGTTCCTTTTCCAGTGCGACCTGAATCCGCCGGAGGACCTGGACGAGGCGCTCCGCGAATTCTGGGAAACCGTCGAAACCGAAGAGGAACTCGCCGCCGGGCCACCTCAGGCCAAGCCGGACGGCGGGTCGTCTTCCGCGCCCACGGTGAATCAAGCCGCGGCGCGGCTTTTCGCCGAACAGCTCATCCGCGGCACGCTGAGCGAGCGGGATCAGATCGACGGGTGGATCCAGGAACTGGCCCGCAACTGGACCCTGCCCCGCATGGCCACCGTGGACCGCAACGTCCTCCGGATGGCCATCTACGAAATGCGGCACTTCCCGGACATCCCGCCCGCGGTCACCATCAACGAGGCCGTCGAGCTGGCCAAGACCTACTCGACCGAGAAAAGCGGCAAGTTCGTCAACGGCATCCTGGACAACTTCCGCAAACGCCACTTGGAGGACCGTTGAACGGGTCCGCCTTCCTGATGCACGTCGATCTCCATTGCCATTCGGTCTTTTCCGACGGCGGGTTCACGCCGGAACAAATCGCCGCCCGGGCGGCCCGGCGGGGGCTCGGGGCGGTGGCGTTGACCGATCACGACACGGTGGCCGGCTGGGAGCGATTCCGGGCGGCCTGCGAGGGCGCGGGGGTCGAGCCGGTGATCGGGGTCGAGCTGACCGCCGAAGAGGACGGCCACGAGGTGCATCTGCTGGGCTGGTGTTTCGACCCGAGCCACCCCGGGCTGGCCGAGGAACTGCGTCTTTGCCGGGAGGCGCGGCGACAGCGCATTCACGAAATGACCGACCGGTTGGGCCGGCTGGGCATTGCGCTGGAGGCCGAGACGGTGTTCACCCTGGCCGGCTGCGAGGCGCCGGGCCGGCCCCACGTGGCCCAGGCGTTGGTCCGCGAAGGGCACTGCCGGACTCTGCAGGAGGCCTTTCACCGCTTCCTGCGGAAGGATTCGCCCGCGTGGGCGCCCAAACGCCGGTTGCCGGCCGCCCGGGCCATCGAGCTGGTCCACGCCGCCGGCGGTGTCGTGGCCATGGCACACCCCGGGCTGACGCGACGGGACGACCTGATCCCGCGGCTGGTGGAGTTGGGATTGGACGGTTTGGAATGCTGGCACAGCGCCCACAACCGGACCCAGGCCGAGCGCTACCTGGCTCTGGCCAATGAATGCCGCCTGCTGATCACCGGCGGCTCCGATTGCCACGGCCCGGCCAAGGGCCAGCCGCTCTTGGGCTCGCTCCGCGTTTCGGCTTCTCATTTGCACGCCCTGCAGGAACGCGCCCGCGAACACCGCACCTTCGCCGACTCCCGCTGACCGGATTTCCCATGAGTCTGTTCGATCGGATCAAACGAGGGTTGCAGAAGACCCAGGCGCGTTTGTCCCACGAGATCAAACGCATCGTCACCCGTTCGCCCAAGCTGGACGCCGCCAGCCTCGAAGAGCTGGAGGCGGCCCTGCTGGCGGCGGATTTCGGCGTCCGGCTGACGACGCAAATCGTCGAGGCCGTCCGCCGGGGCTACGAAACCCAGGGCCGCAGCGGGCTGGACGTGTTCGAGATCGCCCGCCGCGAGGTTCAGGCCGCCTTCGGCGATCAGGACAACCGGCTGGTCCGCGCTCCCGAGGGGTTGACCGTGGTCTCGCTGGTGGGGGTGAACGGCACCGGCAAAACCACCACCAGCGCCAAGCTCGCCCACCGCGTCCAAGAAGAAGGGCTCCAGGCCGTCCTGGCCGCCTGCGACACCTTCCGCGCCGCGGCCATCGAGCAGCTCAAGCTCTGGGGCGAACGGCTCGGCGTCCCCGTGGTGGCCGGCCGTTACGGGGCCGACCCCGCCGCGGTGGCGCACGACGCCATCACTGCCGCCCAAGCCCGCGGGGCCGATTATCTCTTCGTGGACACCGCCGGCCGGCTGCACACCAAGAACAACCTCATGCAGGAGCTGCAGAAGGTTCACCGGGTCATGGGCCGCAAGCTGCCCGGCGCCCCGCACGAAGTTCTGCTGGTGCTGGACGCCACCACCGGGATGAACGCGCTGAACCAAGCCCGCGAATTCCACAAGGCCGTGTCGCTCACCGGACTGGTCATCACCAAGCTCGACGGCACCAGCCGCGGCGGCATGGCGGTCGCCATCCAGAAGGAGCTGGGGCTGCCCATCAAGTTCATCGGCGTCGGCGAACAGGCGGACGATCTCCAGCCGTTCGATCCCGCGGCCTACGCCGAGGCGCTTTTCGCCGAATAACCCGCCTGCGCCATGGCCGACCCCGCGGCCCAGGATGCCCTTTGGATGCGCCGGGCGCTCCGGCTGGCCCGTCGGGGATGGGGTCGGACCGCGCCCAATCCAATGGTCGGGGCGGTGTTGGTCCGCGATGGCCGGCTCATCGGCCAGGGATGGCATCACGGCGCCGGCCTGCCGCACGCGGAAATTGAGGCCATCCAGGACGCCCGCCGGCGCGGCGAACGGCTCCGGGGCGCCACGCTGTATGTCACGCTGGAACCCTGCAGCACCCATGGCCGCACCGCGCCATGCACCGAAGCCATCCTGGCAGCCGGCCTCCGGCGCGTGGTCGTCGGCGCCATCGACCCCAACCCCGCCCATGCCGGCCGCGGGGTGGCAATCCTTCGCCAGGCCGGCGTCGAGGTCCAAACCGGCGTGCTGGCCGCCGAAGCCGCCCGGCTCAACGAGGCGTTCAATCATTGGATCGTCCACCGGACCCCGTTCGTGACCCTGAAGGTCGCCATGAGCTTGGACGGCCGGATCGCCACGCGCACGGGCGAATCCAAGTGGTTGACCGGTGAAGCCGCCCGGCGTTGGGCCATGCGCGGCCGGGCCGGAGCCGATGCCGTTCTGGTGGGCGTCAACACGGTGTTGGCGGACGATCCCGCCCTGACGGTGCGCGGTTTCGCCAAGCCGCGGCCGCCGTGGCGGGTGGTCCTCGACTCGCAAGCCCGCACGCCCTTGAACGCCCGGCTGGTCACGGACGACTTGGCCGCCCGCACCTTGGTGGTCGTCACCCGCCGGGCCCCGACCGAACGCGTGCGGCGCCTGCGGGAAAGAGTCCAGGTCTGGCAGGCGCCCTCGCGCGGCGGACGGGTCGAGCTGGGCGCCCTGCTGCGGCACTTGGGCGGACTCGAGGTGACGCACCTCTGGGTCGAGGGCGGCGGGCAGGTCCATGCGGCCTTTCTGGAAGCCGGCCTGGCGCACCGGTTGTGGGCTTTTTATGCCCCGTTGATCCTCGGCGGCGAAAGTGCCCCGCGCGCCGTGGCGGGCAAGGGTCTCCGGTTTCCGGATCAGGCCGTCCGGCTATCGGAGGTCGAGTCGCGCCGCCTCGGTCCGGACCTTTGGGTGAGCGGGCGGCTGGAGGCGCCCCGCGGCTGAGGCTTGGCGGAGGCCTTCCGCCCCGAAAGCTTGCTGGCCTTCCGGCATCGAAGTTGCTCAAGCTCCCCTTTGCTAATGCAGGCCATGTTTCTTCGGCATGAGGCGCCGGCGCCGCCGGCGCATGCGGGGCGCAGCTGGCGGTCGTGCGGGTGGTGGGCCGGTCTCCTTCTCGAGGCCGCGCTCGCCACCGGCGTCCACGGAGCGGCGGACTTCACCCTCGGCATCGAAGCCGGTTCTCCGGAAGCGCTTCCACTGGTCCGGCACGAGGAACCGTGGCGGTTCTTCGAGGGCCGGACCGAACCGCCGGGCGACTGGGCCACCCGCCCGGACGCCGAACTGCCGGCCGGTTGGCAGGAAGCGTCCGGAGGCTTTGGCTACGGCGATGCCGGTTTCCCGGGCGAGAACACGCCACTGCCGGGCATGCGCGGCAACTTCACCAGCCTGTATGTCCGGCGCGAGTTCGTCGCGGCCGACCCGCCGGCGGGCGACTGGCGGCTGCAGTTGACGGTGGATTTCGACGACGGCTTCGTCGCGTACCTGGACGGCGTCGAGGTGGCCCGGCAGAACGTGGAGGGCGCACCCGGGCAGCCGGTTCCCTTCAACGGCACGGCCGCCGGTTCCCATGAAGGGTCCTGTTGCAACGCGCCGACCTCGCCGCCAACCGTCATCGATCTGGGGCCGGCGGCCGATCTGGTCAGCCCCGGGCGACACGTC
>RFJD01000361.1 GCA_003695015.1 Verrucomicrobiota bacterium
CAGATTTGCCTGGTCAGCCTGCCGGAAAGAACCGTTGCGAAGATTGGAACCGGCACCGGCATCCTGGCGCTGCATGAGAGCCAGATTGTGTCCCCGCCGCCGGCGGACCCGGAACAGGCGGCCGTGCCGATCCCGGCGCGGTGATCCGTTTGCGCTGCGGTGCTTTTGACGGCCGCCGCGCGCCTGGCGGGATGTTGCGCCGTCGCGCCCGCGGTTTCAGGCCAGGATTTCCTTCACCACCCGGCCGGCCACGTCGGTCAGCCGGAATTCGCGGCCCTGGAAGCGGTAGGTGAGCCGCTTGTGGTCGATGCCCAGGCAATGGAGCATCGTCGCGTGGAGGTCGTGGATGTGTACCGGGTCGCGGACGATGTTGTAGCAGTAATCGTCGGTTTCGCCGTGGGTGACGCCGGGTTTGATGCCCCCGCCGGCCATCCAGACGGTGAAGCAACGGCCGTGATGGTCGCGGCCGTAGTTGTTGTCGGAGATGGTTCCCTGGCAATAGACGGTGCGGCCGAACTCGCCGCCCCAGACCACCAGCGTGTCGTCCAAGAGCCCGCGTTGTTTGAGGTCCTGCACGAGGGCGGCGCTGGGCTGGTCGGTGTCCTGGCATTGTTCGCGGATGCGGCGGGGCAGGTTGCCGTGCTGGTCCCAGCCGCGGTGGTAGAGCTGGATGAAGCGGACGCCGCGTTCGGCCATGCGGCGGGCCAGGAGGCAGTTGCGGGCGAAGGAGCCGGGCCGGTGGACGTCGGGGCCGTACATCTCGAGGGTCTCTTTGGATTCGCCGGAAATGTCGGTCAACTCCGGCACCGAGGTCTGCATCCGGTAGGCCATTTCGTACTGGGCGATGCGGGCTTCGATCTCGGGATCCGGGTTGTCGGCGGCGGCCATGGCGTTCAACTCGGCCAGACCGTCGAGCATGCGGCGCCGGACCTGCGGGGTGACGCCGGGCGGGTTGGAGAGGTAGAGGACGGGATCGCCCTGGCCGCGAAACTGCACGCCTTGGAAGCGGGAGGGAAGGAAGCCCGCGCTCCAGAGCCGGGTGTAGAGCGGCTGGTCGCTTTCCTTGCCGTTGGAGATCATGACGACGAAGGCGGGCAGGTCGGCGTTTTCGCTGCCCAAGCCGTAGCTGAGCCACGCCCCCATGCAGGGGCGGCCTGGTTGTTGGAACCCCGTCTGGATGTAGGTCATCGCCGGGTCGTGGTTGATGGCCTCGGTGTTGACGGTCTTGATGAAGCAGAGGTCGTCCACGATCCGGGCCGTGTGGGGCAACAACTCGCTGACCCAGGCGCCGCTCTGGCCGTGTTGAGCGAACTTGAACATCGGGTTGACCACCGGGAAGGACTTTTGCCCGGAGGTCATGGTGGTGATGCGCTGGCCCATGCGGACCGAGTCGGGCAGCTCGGTTTTGTGCAGTTCGGCCAGGCGCGGCTTGTAGTCGAACAGCTCGAGCTGCGAGGGCCCGCCGGCCATGAACAGGTAAATGACCCGTTTGGCGCGGGGTTGGAAATGGGGCAGCTCGGGCAGGCCGCCGACGCGCTGGAGCCGGCGCGGGCGGTGGTCGGCGGCGAAGAGGGCGGGGTTGAGCAACGCGGCCAAGGCGGTGGTGCCGATGCCGGTGGCCAGACGGCCGAAGAAATGCCGCCGGGTCAGCTTCAGAACGTGTTCTTCGATCGGGTTCATCCTTTGGTGAGTGTCTCGTCGAGGTTGAGGATCATGCTGGTGATGGTGGTCCAGGCGGCCAGCTCGGCGGGGTCCAGGTCCGCCGGGGCGCGGAACGAGCCCACTTGCAGAAACTCGGCGGCGCGGCGGCGGCCTTCCTCGCTGCGAAAGTCCTCCAATTGGGCCTGCAGCGTCCGCAGCAGCACCGCCAACTCGGCGTCGCGCGGCTGGCGGGCGGTGGCCAGCCGGAAGGCGTAGCTGATCCGGCCCGAAGCGGTCGGGCCGCCTTCGCGCAGTACCCGCACCGCCATGGCCCGGGCGGCTTCGACGAATTGCGGGTCGTTCAGGGTCACCAGCGCCTGCAGCGGCGTGTTGGTGCGCGGGCGGCGGGCCACGCAGTACTCGCGGGTGGGGGCGTCGAACAGCAGCATGTTCGGGGGCGGGCTCTGGCGTTTCCAGAAGGTGTAGAGGCTGCGCCGGTACTGGCCTTCGCCCTTGTCCGGCACGTATTTCTGCGAGTTGTTGAACGAGACCGCCTCCCAGAGGCCCGGCGGTTCGTAGGGTTTGACGCTCGGGCCGCCGATCTTTTCGACCAGCAATCCGCCGGCGTACAACGCCAGGTCCCGGATCACCTCCGCGTCGGCGCGGAAGCGCGGTCCCCGCGCCAGCAGCCGGTTTTCCGGATCGCGTTCAATCAGCTCCGGGGTCGCCCGCGAACTCTGCCGGTAGGTGGCCGAGGTCACGATCAACCGGTGAAGGTGCTTCACGTCCCAGCCGCTTTGGATGAACTCGGTCGCCAGCCAGTCCAGCAGTTCCGGGTGCGACGGCCGTTCGCCCTGGGCGCCGAAGTCCTCGGCCGTTTTGACCAGGCCCACGCCGAAGAACTGCTGCCAGAAGCGGTTGACGATGACCCGGGCGGTCAGCGGATTGTCAGGGGAGACGATCCATTGCGCCAGCCCGAGGCGGTTCGAGGGGGCGCCTTCGGGGAACGGATGGAGGATCGACAGCACGCCGGGTTGGACGACCTCGCCGGGTTTGTCGTATTCGCCCCGGTGAAGGAGGTGGGTTTCGCGGCGTTGTTCCCGTTCCTTGGCGATCATGGTGGTCGGGATGGCGGCATCGATGGCGGATTGTTCCTCGCGCCAGCTTGCGAGGTTGTTGAACAACCGCCGGTGGGACTCGGAGAATTGCCGCCGGTACCAGTCGCGGAGTTGGTCGGCCCACGCGCCTTCGGGTTTGCCAGCCAGCGAGAGGATGGTGGCGATCTCCGGGGCGGGCGTTTCGGCGCCGCCCGGTTCGGCCGAGAACGTGAAGTACTTTGCGCCCTGGTGGTTGACCACCTTGACCAGCAGCGTGTTGTCGCCGGCCTGCAGTTCGAGCCGGAACCGCGAGGCCACCCCGGCCACCCCCTCGTCGGCGGGTCGGCTCAACACCTCCTCGCCGTTGAGCCAGACGCGCATCGCGTCGTCCGCCCGCAGGCTCACGTCCAACGGCATCGGCCGCGGCGCGTGGATCTTCCGGAAGAGGTAGTACACGCCGTGAACGCCGTGCAGTTGGTTGACGAGCAGATGCCGCGCGCCGTCGCGGAAATCGGCCTTCTTGTGCCACCGGGCGCGGTCGCGCACGCCCTCGTAGTCGGCCTGCAGGTCCACCTTTTGCTCGGGCGGATAGACCTTGGCGAGGCCGGCGTCCAACCCGGGCGAGGGCAGCGGGCCGAGCAGGAACCACGGCTCCAAGCGCACCGGCTCCAAGGCCGCCACCAAGTCCGCGCCCTGGGCCGCCTCGATCCGGACGCGCCCGGCAAAGGCGCGGTCCTTGCCGGCGCCCAACCGCAACCGGACCCGCAGGGCTGCTCCTTTCGGCGGCTCGACCGGCCGATCGAACAGCAGCGCGCCCACCGCCGGCCCGGCGCCGGCCGCCAAGCTGCCCTGCCACGCCGTGTCCGGCTTGCCGTCGATCGCGCGCGCAATGTCGCCGTCCTTGCCCGCGAAAGCCGACAGTCCACGGGCGAAGGTCACTTCTTGCGTCCGGGGCTTTGTCGCGTCGTCGCCATGGTTGTTGGCGGGCCAGACCCATTCGGCTTCCAGCTCGGCCACGGCCCACGGGGATTCCTTCGAGTCGGCCGCGGCTTTGGGTTCGAGGGCGAGCTTCAAGCCGCCCAGCCGGCCTGCCGGCGGACGCAGCCAGATTTCCAACGGCGTTTCCGGCGTGAGCGGGGTCGCCAACCGCACCGCGTGATCCGGTTCGATCCAAGCCGCTGGCGCGCCCGTGCCGCCGCCGGTGTTCACGGTCAAGGGCAGCGAGGTCCAACCGGGCGCCAGCCTGGCGTGCCATGCCTCCGCCCAACGGGCCTGGGCTTCGTCCAAGGCGGGATCCGCGGCGCGCGCTTTCCGCTCGCCGTCGGCCAGGTGTTGTTTGAGCCACTCCAACCGGCGGGTTTGTTCCGGCGAGGGGAGCTTCAGGAACGGCGGCGGGTTGGGCTTGTTGCCGTCCATGATCGGCTCGTCCAGGTTGTCGAAGAAAGCCAGCATCTCGTAGTACTCCCGCTGCGGGATGGGGTCGTACTTGTGGGAGTGGCAACGGGCGCAGACGAGCGTCAGGCCCAGCCAGTTGGCGGCCGTGGTCTCGGTGCGGTCGAAAGCGTACTTGGCGCGGTACTCCTCCACGATGGCGCCCCCCTCGCCGGTGCTGAGGTTGCAGCGGATGTAGCCGGTCGCCACCTTCTGCTCGGTGGTCGGGTTCGGCAACAGGTCACCCGCCAGTTGCTCGATGGTGAACTGGTCGAAGGGCTTGTTCTCGTTGAACGAACGGATCACGTAGTCGCGATACGCCCAGATGTCCCGCCGGGCGTCGATGTGATAACCGTGCGTGTCGGCGTATCGCACCGCGTCCAGCCAGTAGTGGGCCTGGTGCTCGCCGTAGCGCGGGGAGGCCAGCAACCGGTCCACCAGCTTCTCGTAGGCGTCCGG
>RFJD01000061.1 GCA_003695015.1 Verrucomicrobiota bacterium
GCCGACCGGTTCACCGTGCTGCGCAACGGGCGGGTCGTCGCCGCGGGCCCGGCCACGGCGTTCGACGAAGCCCGGCTGGCCCGCTGCATGACCGGCCGGAAGCCGGCGCAGGCGGCACGCCCCGACCGTCCGGTCGAGCCACGCCCGACGCTGCTCCAGGTGCGCGGCCTGAGGGGCGGCCCGTTGGCGGAGGTGAGCTTCGACCTCCACGCCGGCGAGGTGCTCGGCGTGACCGGTTTGCGGGGCGCCGGCCAGAGCGAACTGGCTTGGATGCTGTTCGGGCTGCTCGAACCGCGGTCAGGCGAGATTCGCTTGGACGGCCGGCCCTGCCGGTTTCGCACGCCCGCCGAAGCCTTGGCCGCCGGCGTCGCCTGTCTGCCGGAGGATCGCCTGGCGCAGGGGCTTTTCCTTCCCCAATCCGTCGCGTTCAACCTCCTGGCCACCGGGTTGCGACGCCTCCGCAACGCCGCCGGACTGCTGCCACCACGCCGCCTCGAGGCCGCCGCCCGCCACTGGCTGGAGGCGCTGCGCATCCGGGCGGCCGGACCGGACGCGCCGGTGCAAACCCTTTCCGGCGGCAACCAACAACGCGTCCTGCTCGGCCGCTGGCTCGCCGTCCAACCGCGCTTGTTGATCGCCCACGGCCCGACGGCGGGCGTGGACATCGGCTCGAAGGAAAGCCTCCACGCCAAACTCCGGGAGCTGGCAGCCCAGGGTCTGGGCGTGCTCGTGATCTCGGACGACCTGGCCGAACTGGCGGGCTTGTGCGACCGCGTCCTGGTCTTGCATCGCGGCCGGTTGGTCCGGGAATGGCGCCACGGGGAGCTGACCGAACCCGCGCTGGCGGCCTGTCTCGAATCGTTGCGCTGAGATGAACCCCACCGCCGCATCGCCATCGCCACCACCGCCCCGGCTGCTCCGCCTCCTCCGGGCCTTCGGCCGGCACGAGGCCGCCGTGCTGGGGCTGCTGGTGGTGCTGGCGGCGGGCATTGGCCTTCTGAACCCGGCCTTCTTCTCGTGGGCCAACGCCTGCAACCTCCTCAAAAGCAGCGTCACCCTCGGCCTCCTCGCCCTCGGCGTGCTGGTGGTGCTGATCTCCGGCCACATCGACATCTCCTTCCCCGCCATCGCCGCCTGCAGCATGTACGTGACCTGCCTGGCGGCGCGGGCGTTGCCGGGCCTGGACCATCTGTGGCTGCTGTTTCCGTTGGCGGCGGCCATCGGCGCGACCCTCGGTTTGTTGAACGCCTGGCTCATTCACCGTTTCCAACTGCCCGCCCTCATCGTCACCCTCGGCACCGCCGGCCTCATCCGGGGCGGCATGCTCGCCTTCATCGGCACCCGCATCCTCACCGATCTGCCCGCCTCGTTGATCGCGTTCGCCAAGGCCCAGATCTTCGAACGGCCCGCCCCCGGCGGCGGCACGGTCGGGCTGTCGCTCTCGTTCTTCGTGCTGGTGGCGGCGGCCGCCGGGGTGTGGTTGTTCCTCAACCGCACCGTGGCCGGCCGGGGTGTTTACGCCATGGGCGGCGCACCCGAAGCCGCCCGGCGGGCCGGCTTCAACCTCGGCTGGCTCCACGCCCTCATCCACGGGCTGGTCGGCCTGCTGGCCGGCATCGCGGGTCTGATCCACGCCGCCCACATGCGCAACGCCAACCCGTTCGACATCGTCGGCATCGAGCTGACGGTCATCGCCGCGGTGGTGCTGGGCGGGGCCTCCATCACCGGCGGACGCGGCAGTGTCGCGGGCACGTTGTTGGGCGTCGCCCTCCTGGTCATCCTCAATCACAGCCTCCTGCTGGTCGGCCTCGCCAGCGAGTGGCAAAAGGTCTTTCTCGGGTTGGTGATCCTCCTGAGCACCGGCTTCACCGCCCGCGGCGCCCGACGGCGCCTGCCGTGGACCGCGCCGGTTTACACGCCATGAACCTGCGTCTCCCAGCGTGGCTTCGGCAGGGGTGGCGCCGGCTGCCATGGCGCGGCAGCACCGGCCGGCTCCTGCTGCTGACCCTGGCGGTGTTCGCGGGCATGGCCGCGCTGAGTCCCGACCGTTTCCTCACCCGGGCCAATCTCGAATCGATGGCCTTCCAGTTCCCGGAACTGGCGCTGCTGGCCTTCGCCATCCTGTTGACCATGCTCAGCGCGGGCATCGACCTGTCGGTGGTGGCGACCGCCAACCTGGCCGGCATCCTGGCGGCGCTGGTGTTGACGCGATGGTGGCCCGGGCTCGCCGACGGACCGGCGCCGTTCGCGGTGGCGGCCGCCGGGATCACCGCCCTCGCCGCCGGCGGGGCATGCGGGACGGTCAACGGCCTGTTGATCGCCCGGGCGGGCATTTCGCCGATCCTGGCGACCTTGGGCACGCTGCAGCTCTACACCGGTCTGGCCCTGGTGATCACCCGCGGCCATGCCGTGTACGGGTTCCCGGATGCCCTGCTGTTCCTGGGCAACGGCCTGTGGCTGGGTGTGCCGATGCCCTTCTGGTTGTTCCTTGGCGCGGCCGGTTTGCTGGCCGTGCTGGTCAACCGGACCGCGTTCGGCGTCGAAGCCCGCCTGCTGGGAACCAATCCCCTGGCCGCAACCTTCGCGGCGCTGCCGGTGCGGGGCGTGTTGTTTCGGACCTATCTGGCCAGCGGGCTGCTGGGCGGGTTGACCGGACTGTTGATGATCGCCCGCACCAACTCGGCCAAGGCCGACTACGGATCGAGCTACCTGTTGCAGGCGATCCTGATCGCTGTGCTGGGCGGGGTGAATCCGGCGGGCGGATTCGGCACGGTGCTCGGGGTTTCGCTGGCGGTGGTGGCCCTGCAGGCCTTGGGCAGCGGCTTCACCCTGTTGGGCTTCAGCAACTTCACCCGCGAATTCGTCTGGGGCCTGTTCCTGCTGCTGATCATGGTCCTGAACCGCCTGGGCCGAACGAACCGCCAGCCCTGAGATGGCGACCGATCCACCACCGGCGCCCCGCTGAGCAAGAAGGACCAACAGACGCGTCCCAAGAAGCAAGACGCCCCCACGTCTCCGGACCTCGGCGACGCCAACCAAGGCAGGACGCCCCGGCAGAGGGGCAAAGCGAGGGCCACTGGGCGGCGGGCCCCGGGTGAACTTGACGGATAATGCTCTATGGAACAACAATTTCGGTGAGGTCTCAGCCAATTCCGAGCTGGCCTCGCGCCATCGGACGGGCATGATAAACAACGATCCCGGCCGGGACCGGAATCGGACGCAAGCGATGAATCGCGAATCCCAACATCCCGAGGCAGCCGCCTCCCGCCGCGAATTCCTCCGCACCGCGGGCCGGTGGGGCGGCGCGGTCGGGCTGGTGGCGTTGCTGGCGTGGCTGGAACGCCCGGGCCGGGTGGGCATCTGCCTCGATGCTCCGGTTTGTGCCGGTTGTCCCGCCTTGGTGGATTGCACCCTGCCGGAGGGAGAGGAGGAACGCCGCCGGCAGGAGCGCGAGGACCAGCTTTCGGCAGCCCAACCTGGAGGCCAACCATGAACAAACGGCAAGTTTCCCCGAGCCAGGTGAATCGTCGGACCTTTCTGCGCGGGGCAGCCTCGGGCGCCGCGGCCTTGGCGTTGGCGCGGATTCGGGCCGCCCAAGCCGCCGGGCAGAACCCGTTCGCCTATGACGTCTCGGCGTTCGAGAAAACCGATCCCAAGCTGCTCAAATACCGCGAAGCACGGCGGTTGACCGTCCCCCGGGAGGGTGCCCGCCGGCTGACGCGCCTCCCTTCGGGCCGCCTGCTGGTGGCGGCGGGCCGGTCGTTTTGCGAACTGGATCCCGCCGACGGCGCGCTGGTGCAGGAAATCGCGGTCGAGGGGCCGGCCCGTTGTTCGGCCGCGGCCCCGGACGGCACGCTGTACCTCGGGGTGGGCGATCACGTCGAGGTGTTCACGCCCGATGGTCGGCCGACGAAAACTTGGGACCCGCCGGCGAAACGGTCTTGGATCAGCGGCCTGGCGGTCTCCGGGGAGGCGGTGTTTGTGGCCGACAGCGGCCAGCGCGTGGTCTGGAAGTGCCAGCCGGATGGCCAAATCGCGGGCCGGATCGGCGACCGGGACAAGGAGCGGGACATCCCCGGCTTCGTGCTGCC
>RFJD01000062.1 GCA_003695015.1 Verrucomicrobiota bacterium
GCGGGAACGGTCACCGGTTCAGCCGGCCACGTCGTAGCAGAGCAGGATGTCCTGGTCGCGCAGGTAGAGTTTGCCGTCGAGGACGACCGGATGAGGCCAGGCGTTCAGGTCGCTCTGGTTCGGCGGTTGAAAACGGCCGTGTTCGCGGTAGCCCTCGGGCGTCGCCTCGATCAGGACGACTTGGCTGCCGCCTTTTTTCTCCTCCCGCAGGATGAGCATGCCGGCGACGTAAACGCAGGAGCCCTTGCCGGTTTTCTCCTTTTCCCGCCAGATCGATTTGCCGGTCATGAAGTCCTGGCACACCCAGCCGGCGCCGTCGGAGTAGCCGTACAGGTGGTTGCCCACCAGGATGACGCCGCCGTGGTGGTTCTTCATGATCCGATTGGCGTAAACCTCCTCGGCCGCAAAGCCGTCGCCTTTGCGCGTGATCTCGAAGAGGTTGCAGCCCGTGCCGTAACCGGAGGTCACATAGACGTAATGGTCGCGCACGACCGGCGTGGGGATGACCGCCGTCCGGCCGCGGCGTTCCGCCTGCCAGAGGACCTTGCCACTGTCGGCGGCCACGCCCACGACGTGTTCGGCGGTGAGCTGCACGTACTGCGGCACGCCATGGATGGTCGCCTTGACGACGGAGCTGTAGTGCGGATCGTCGGTGAAACCGGCCGATCGCCACCGGACCTTCCCGGTGTTCTTGTCCAACGCCACGATCGCGCCCTCGCTGCCGCCCGGCGTGCAGATGACTTGGTCGCCGTCGATCAGCGGCGTTTCGCTGAAGCCCCATTCGGGCAACTTGCCGCCGAGGTCATCGACCAGATGGACCCGCCAGCGTTCCTTGCCGGTGGCGGCATCGTAGGCGGCCAGTTCGCCGTACTGGCCCATGGCCACCAACAGCCCGTCCGACACGGCCGGCACGGCGCGAACGCCCTTGAAGTTGCCCCAACCCGGCCCGCCCGCCTTGCCGAGCGGCGCCACCCAGACGCGGTCGCCGGTCGCGCGATCCAGGGCGACGACCCGGGCGGAGTCGCCTTCATCGCCGCCGGTGTAGATGCGGTCGCCCACGATGGTCGCCGTGGCGTAGCCGGCGCCCAGACCGGTCGCTTTCCAGAGCAACTTCGGGCCACCTGCCGGCCAGGTCTTCGCGGTGCGGGCATCCGGCGAATGGGCGTCGCGGTTCGGTCCGCGCCAATCGGGCCAGTCGGCCGCCAATGCGCCGCCGGCCAGCCCGGCCAGCATCATTCCGAGCAGAATCCGTCCTTGCATGAAATGGGTCGGTTTCATTGGGGCGGGAACGTACCGCAGGCTGGCGAAAAGCAAACCTTTTCCGGCCCGATTTCGCGAAAAAGTGGCCTCGAGTCGGCAAAACCGCGGCCTTTCCCGGCGACGCCGCCAACCGGCGAATCTCTGGTCCCGCCGACCCCGGTCCCGCAAACGCGCGACCAAGCAGGTCTTGACAGGATGCCGCCCGGGGAAGCTTCATGACGGCCATGAAATCCAATCCTTCGCAGCGTTGGTTCGACAGGCAATCTTCCGAACGGCTCAACCGGCGTCGTTTTCTTCAAGTCAGCGCCATGGCCGGCCTCGGCGGGGCGGTGCTGACCGGCCGCTCCCTCGCGCAGGGGCGCTTCACCCCCAACGCGGACACCCTCAAGGTGGGGCTCATCGGTTGCGGCGGCCGCGGCACCGGCGCCGCCAGTCAGGCTCTCAAGGCCGATCCGAACGTCGTCCTCCACGCTGTCGGCGACGTCTTCCCCGAAAAATGCTCAGCCACCGTCAACCGGCTCCGGAACGATGCCCGCATCGGCCCCCGCGTCACCGTGACCCGCGACACCATGTTCAGCGGACTGGACGCCTACAAACAGGTGATTGCCAGCGGCGTCGATGTGGTCCTGCTGGCCACGCCGCCCGGTTTCCGGCCCCAACACCTCGAAGCCGCCGTCGAGGCTGGCAAACACATCTTCACCGAAAAACCGATGGCCACCGACGCCCCCGGCGTCCGCCGCGTCCTGGCCGCCTCACGCAAGGCCCGGGAAAAGGGCCTGAACGTGGTTTCCGGCTTCTGCTGGCGGGCCGAGTACGGCCGGCGCGAGTTCTACAAGCTCGTCCACGACGGCGCCATCGGCGAAATCCGCGCCATCCACGCCACCTACCTCACCGGCCCGGTCAAACCCATGCCGCCGGCGGACCGCCGCCCCAAAGGCATGACCGACCTCGAATGGCAGTTGCGCAACTGGTACAACTTCGTGTGGCTCTCCGGCGATGGTTTGGTCGAACAGGCCTGCCACAGCGTGGACAAGATCCTGTGGGCCTTCCAGGACCAGCCGCCCGTCCGCGCCGTCGCCACCGGCGGCCGCCAGATCCCCAACAACGAGGGCAACATCTTCGACCACATCGACGTCTTCTACGAATGGGAGAACGGCGCCCGCGCCACCATGGCCCAACGGCAGATCAGCAACTGTTACAGCGACAACTCCGATTACCTGCTCGGCAGCAAGGGCCTGGGCACCATCAAAGGCTGGAGCGCCCCCATCATCACCGGCGAAACCAAGTGGCGCTACCGCGGGCCCAAGAACGACATGTACCAGACCGAGCACGACGAGCTCTTCGCCGCCATCCGCAAAGGCGAACCCATCAACCACGGCGAGTGGATGTGCACCAGCACCATGGCCGCCATCATGGGCCGGTTGGCCGCCTACACCGGCAAGCAGGTCACCTGGGAGCAGGCCATGAACTCGCAGGAAAAACGCGTTCCGGATGAGCTGTCCTGGGACATGGAACTGCCCATCCGTCCGATGGCCGTCCCGGGCCGCACACCGTTGATCTGAACCAACCCTCGCCGAACCGGCCGGCCGCCGGCGGAAGACCGTGACCCGGCCCGCTGGCGCGCCGGCCGCCCTTCCCGCTCCCATGGCCAGCAAACCCGAGCCGCCCCTGACCCTGAAGCCCGGCGATCCGGCGCCCGATTTCCGTGCCCCCATCCAGGACGGCTCCGAAATCACCCTCGAACAGTTCCGCGGCCGGCCGGTCGTCCTGTACTTTTACCCGCGCGACAACACCCCCGGCTGCACCACCGAGGCCTGCGGTTTCCGGGATCACTGGGCGGAAATCCAGGCCGCCGGGGCGGTGGTGCTCGGCGTCAGCCCCGACACCGTGGCCCGCCACGCCAACTTCGCCGCCAAGCACGACCTGCCGTTCCCCTTGGTGGCCGATCCGGACAAGAAAATCCTCCGCGCCTACGGCGTGTACGGCCCCAAGCAATTCATGGGCCGCGTCAGCGAGGGCGTCCACCGGGTCACCTTCCTCATCGACCCGCGCGGACGCATCGCGCGCATCTGGCCCAAGGTGAAGGTCAAGGAACACGCTCAGGAAGTCCTCGAAGCCCTGCGCGAACTGGCCTGACCCCGCCACCCAACCCCAC
>RFJD01000362.1 GCA_003695015.1 Verrucomicrobiota bacterium
AGGTGACGGCGGCGGATTGCGCGCTGCCGGAGGCTGGGGGACGGCGGATCGACGTCGGGGATTATCGGCTCAAGAACCCGGCCAAGAGGGTGGACCTCGTGCTCTATTCGATCACGAACGGCGTGTGGCCGCAAGCGATCACGGAGGAAATGCGGGCCTTGTTGCAGCGGCAGAGCGCCTTCAGCCTCACCCGGAAGTTGAATCACCTCAGTATCACGCGGGTGCTGTTCACCGGGGTTCTGGTGGGCGTCTTCCTCCTACCCGGCTTTCTGTTGCTTTGGCGACAGCTTCGCGGGAAACGAGAAACCACATTGGAGCACAGCCATGAAAAGTAACGTCAAACAGACAACCGCCCGATGGGCTATGATGACGGCAGTGCTTGTTTCTGCTGTCAGCGTGATGATCGTGCACGCCGGGTTTGGTCAACATTGTCAACCGATCGCAGGCGTGTTCTTAGACTGTGGGCCTGTAAACCAAGGATGCCCCGGCACGTGCCAAATAGTGACCACCTCGCAGGGTACTCCGTCAAGTGCCGGGAACTGCGCAGAGGGAGGCGTGTTCTGTGGGCCCTTTGTACAAGGGGCGAAGAGTGGAACCGCCAGCGTCGAAACCCGCGCGTGCGGCGTGGAAGGCTGGTGTTTTCCAGATTGCAACTGCAATGGTCTAGTCATTAAAACAACAACCATTACGTTTTCGTACACTTGCCAGTAAGTGCCAGGCGCGTTGGCCCTAGGGTAGATTCGAGCCGCGCTGCCGCGGGTGAACGCTCGTGTACGTTGCGTGGGCCATGTGCCGTGCTGAGGGTTCCCGCCTCAGCCGTGGATCTCGGTCCGTGTGAATTCCAAGAGCCGTTCGGTTGCAATCGTGGCTCTTAACACTTCTGACCGCTGTATGCGCCACTTGGCCGGGTGTCTTGCCGGCCAACATTGTTTTTTTATACACAAGTGGGCGTCTCGCAAACGCGATGCTCGTTTCCCACCGGGTGTGGCGAATACAGCGTGGTCTCCGGGACTGCTCGGAGAGTGCAGGTCTGGGGATAATGCTCCCTCGTTCAGAAGAATGGCGCTAAGTGGAACGATCTCATGACGGTCCCAGCCAAACGGTGGGTTGGCAACCTGTGTGCGGTTCAGGCCTTGGTCTATGGGGTCTGTGTGCCTGTGGTGACCGTCCTCATCCCTGAGTGGGGACGCTGGTACTCGAGCAGCACCCCCTACCGGGAGCAGGTCGAGGCGCTGTTGGGCGGGACGTTGCGGTTGAGCGGGGATCCGGCCGACCTCGCGTTCGATTTGGTGTGGGCGAACGAGGGGGTGCATCAGGTCTGGGGGTTGGGCGTGCCGTTGTGGCGGCTGCCTTTCGAGGCGGCCGCCCGCCTGCTCGGCGGCCATGCCTTTCCCGACATGGTGGCTTTCGCCTTGGCATTGGCTCTGGCCGCCGGGCTGCTGCTTTCGGCGCTGGGGGAAATCCTGCGGCGGCCGATCAAGCCACGGGATGACGCGAGCGAGCCGCATGGCAACCGGCCTGGGCCGGGGACGGCCTGGGGCTGGGCGATGGGCGTGGCGGTGTTGCTGCTCTTCTTCCCACCGTTTCTGACCTTGGTGCGAAGTCGCTTCCGGGTATTGGAAGAAGCGGTGGCCTATGAATACGTGTTTGGGATGGCACTGGTCGCCGGGTTGATCCGGTTGGCTGCGCAGCCGACGGGGAAGCGGTTTGCGCTGTTGTGTCTGGCGGCGGGGTTTGGGGGCTTGATCCGGCCCACCTTGGTGTTGCACGGCTTCGGGCTCCTTTTCTCCGGCGCCATGCTCTGGTGGCTGTACGGGAGGAAGCCGGAACCGGGACGAGCCCGGCTGGGCGTTCTGGCCGCGGGGCTGGCGCTGTTCTGCGTCGGCAACGGAGTGCTGTACGTCACCAACCTGGCGCGGTTCGGGAGCGGCTTCGAGTTCGGCCACAAGCTCAACGTGCAACACCTGTATGGCTCGATGTACGCGACCCGGTTCGACCATCCCTATGCCGAAGAGCCCTTGGGTTCGGCGCTGCGGGAGCTGGGCGGCTGGTTGTTCGCGGCCCGGACGTACGAGGCAAGGGATTTTTACCGGACCGGCCTCTTTCCGGGCCAATCGGAGACGGTGCGCTGGCGGGAGGTGTATCTGAGAACCTTCGATCCGGGGTACGGGCTCTGGGTGGCCGCCGGGTGGGTGGCGGCCTTGGGCGTGCTGACGCGGCGGGTCCGACGGCGGCCGCCATCCCTCGCGCCGGAGACCGGTTCGGTCTGGGGGCGGCTGGTGCTGGGGCTGGGATTGTATTCGCTGGCGGCCAGCGTGTTGTTGGGCGGCTTCTATCTGCGCAACTGCGTGATGTCGTCGCGGTACGTGCTGGATTTCATGCCGTGCTTCGCCGCGGGAATGGCGGCGGCTTGGACCGCCTGGGCGGCTTGGTGGAAGTCACGCCGTGGCGGCGGGCTGGTGTTGCTGCTGTCGCTGGCCGGGTTGGCGGTTTGGCAATGGTGGCAGATCGGTTTGGGGGTGAGTGTGTATGCGCCGCCAAGAGTGTGGCGGTGGGCGGAAGTGGCCGAGGCGATGAACCGGAAGCCCGAGCCGGTGAAGCTGCCGCAGAGCGGCCGGTACGATTCGGCGGAGGCGGCGTGGGGGACACGGATTCCGTTCAACGGCACAGGCTGGTTCGATGCGGACGGGACGGTGGCGCCGTGCGTGGTGTTGTTTGTGAAGGCCCCGGAGTTCCTGGAGCTGGAGCTGGCACCCGGAGCAGGGGCCCGCGTCGAGGAAGGACCGGTGGCTTGGCGGGCCAAGGTGGGCCTGGAGTTTCTCGAACGCCAGCGCATGGAGCGCACCAAGCATGGCTGGCGGCTGGTCTTCGCCGGGCCGCGCCGGAAACAGTACCAGCGGGGATTGGAACCGGTGTTCCTGGCCACGGTGCCGAAGGAACAACTGGCCGAGCCGCGCTCGCCCTGGCGGTTGTTGCGGGTCCGCTGGCGCGAGGAAACGCCCACCC
>RFJD01000363.1 GCA_003695015.1 Verrucomicrobiota bacterium
CAATCAGCTCGGCCCCTGGCTGGAGCGCATCCGCCCCTTGCGCGAAAACCTGGCCCGCACCTGGCACACCTTCGACCTCGATCAAGTGGCCCGCGCCACCGACGAACTCCGCCGGGAACTGCGCCAAGCGTTCCGCGCGACGCGTCCGGACAAACAACCGTGAGGAACCGGTCCACCACCCGCCGCCTGCCCGGGCACTTCCCACCGGCTCGAAAACACGGACGACGGCCACCCCCTGCCACGGTCTTCCGCGGCCGGAACAGCTTGGCGCGATGGCCGGTTTCCCTTACAAACCGGTCGGTGCAAGGCAGTTCCCATGCCCGGCGATTCCCTCCGCGGCCGGCGCCCGCACGGGCCGGCGCCGCTACCGCCGGGCTTCCCTGAACCACCACCCCGCCCCCCCATGAGACACGCGCCCATCAAACCCGCCCTGTTCCAACGCAACCGCGAACGCCTCCGCCGGCTGCTCCTCCCCAACTCCCTGGTGGTCGTCAACGCCAACGACCTCCTGCCCACCAACGCCGACGGCCTCCTGCCCATGGTCCCCAACTCCGACCTCTTCTACCTCACCGGCATCGAGCAGGAGGAAACCATCCTGGTGATGGCGCCGGACGCCACCGACGAACGCCAGCGCGAGATCCTCTTCCTGCGCCGGCCCAACCCCCAGCTCGAAACCTGGGAGGGCCACAAACTCACCCGGGAAGAGGCCCAAGCCCTCTCCGGCATCGAGGAAATCCGCTGGCTGGACGAGTTCCCCACCGTCTTCCACCAGTTGATGTGCGAGGTCGAGCACGTGTACCTCAACAGCAACGAACACCGCCGGGCGGTCATCGAGGTCCAGACCCGCGACGCCCGCTTCATCCGCCAGTGCCAGGAACGGTATCCCCTGCACTCCTACCACCGGCTGGCCCGGCTGATGCACGCCCTCCGCGTGGTCAAGAGCCGGGAGGAAATCGACCTCATCAAGAAAGCCTGCCGCATCACCCGCCAGGGCTTCCTCCGGGCCGCCCGCAAAATCCGGCCGGGCCTCAAGGAAATGGAAATCGAGGCCGAGTTCGCCCACGAGTTCACCCGCCAGGGCGCCCGCTTCGCCTACCCGCCCATCATCGCCGCCGGCCGCAATTCCTGCGTCCTGCACTACATCCGGAACGACGCCGTCTGCCGCAAGGGCGAGGTCGTCCTTCTCGACGTCGGCGCCTGCTACGCCAACTACAACGCCGACCTCACCCGCACGCTCCCCGTCAACGGCCGGTTCACCCGCCGCCAACGCCAGGTTTACGAGGCCGTCCTGCGGGTTCAACGGGCCATGATCCGGGCCTGCGTCCCCGGCACCTTGCACAAGGACTGGCAGAAACAGGCCGAAGCTCTCATCCAGGAGGAACTCCTCCGCCTCGGCCTGCTCAAACCCCGCGACATCCGCCGCCAGGATCCCCGCAACCCCGCCCTCAAACGCTACTTCATGCACGGCCTCGGACACCCCCTCGGCCTCGACGTCCACGATGTCGGCTTCATGAGCGAACCCTTCGCGCCCGGCTGGGTCCTCACCGTCGAACCCGGCATCTACATCCCCGAGGAAGGATTCGGCGTCCGGCTCGAAAACGACGTGCTCGTCACCGAAAAGGAACCCGTCGATCTCATGGCCGACATCCCCATCGAACCCGACGAAATCGAGGAACTGATGTCGGCCGCCCGCCGGACCCGCAGTCGATGAAAACCCGCTGGGTCGTGGTGACCGGCGCCGACACCGGCGTCGGCAAAACCGTCGTCGCGGTGTGGCTGCTGCGCGCCTGGCGCGAATCCGGACGGCCCGTTCCCGGCTTCAAACCGCTGGTTTCCGGCGGCCGTGCCGATGCCCGCCGGCTCCACGCCGCCGCCCGGGGACTCCTCCCCTTGGACACCCTCAATCCCTGGCACTACCGCCCGCCCGTCACGCCCATGCTGGCGGCGCGCCGCGCCGGCCGGCCGCTTCACCTCGCCGACGTCCTGCCCCAACTTCGGGCGGCCGCCCGCCCCTTCCCCCTCGCCCTGCTCGAAGGCGCCGGCGGTCTGCTCAGTCCGCTCGGCGAGGATTTCGACACCCGCACGCTGATCCGCGATCTCCGCGCCACCCCGCTGGTGGTGTGCCCCAACCGCCTCGGCGCCCTCAACCAATGCCTCCTGGCCGCCGCAACCCTGCCCCGACCCGCCCTGCGCCGCGCCCTCTTCGTCCTGGTCGATCCGCCCCGGCCCACCGCCACCACCCGGTCGAACCTCGACCTCCTCGCCGAACGTCTCGGCCCGACCACCCTTTGCCGCTGGCCCTGGCTCGGCGACGATCCGTTCCGCCCCGACCTCGCCCCGGCCCGCAGAGCCGCCCGGCAAATCCTCCGGGCGCTCGAACCCCGACTCTGAACCGCCCTCCCGGCCCGATCCGACCGCTTTTTTGGGGTTGCGCGGTCCCCGGGCCGCCGTAAACTTCCTTCCGCCTTGGGCGCGCTTAGCTCAGTGGTAGAGCACATCCTTCACACGGATGGGGTCGTAGGTTCAAGTCCTGCAGCGCGCACCATCTTCTTCTCCCCCAAGCCTTTCCGCTGATGTCCGCGCTGTGCCGTCAACTCCGGATCCGCGCCCCGGCACGGTCTCGCCCACCTCCGATCCCACCTACCCGAAGCCACCGAGGCCCGGATGCGCCTCCTCCAATCCAAGGCACAGACCAAACCGTCCCCGTTGCCGGAAAAAACTGAACCACTCGGCATCACCCCCCGCCGCCCCGCCACTTTCCTGCTCCGCCGAACAGCACAACCGACCCACCCAAATCCCGCTGGCGCCCGCCAGCCATCGGGTGTATCCCTACCACCAATCAGCCCGACCACCTGATCGCGCTGCACCGCCTCGGGGCGGATCCCGCGGATGCGGAAGTGGCCGGGCAACAGTTCGAGCATGCGTTCGACGACATTGGCAATCGCAAGAC
>RFJD01000364.1 GCA_003695015.1 Verrucomicrobiota bacterium
AAGGTGGAGCGGGCTCGGGCTCGGGGGCCGGCGGCCGGCTCTCGCCAAAGGCGTAATTGGCGGGCGGGACAGGCAGGCCGGTGGGCGGGACCCTCGGCGGCTTGGGCGGGGCCGGCTTGGGCGGCGGCGCTTCGCCCGGCGGATAAGCGATGGGCAATTCGTCGTCCGGCGATGCCGGCGGTTGGGGGATCACGATCTCCCGCTCGCAAACCGGGCACTGGATCAACTCACCGGCGTACTTGGTGCGGGTCTGGATCCGGTGATCGCACAGCTTGCAGATGAACTTGAAATCGGTCATGTCGCTTCTACCCCGCCGTCGCCCGCGCCCGGCTTCCACCGCGCCCCAACCGGGACGCCGGCCCCGCCGCTCTTATACCCCGAACCGCCTCATGGCGCACGCTTCCACTCCGCCCCGCCCAGGAAGACCGCGCCGACGGCCTCCACCCGGACGCGGTCGGCGGTGTCCGGTTTCTTCCACAGCACCAACCCGCCCAACCGCCGCGTCGTCCGCGGCGCCGGCAGTCCTCCGCCCGCGACCAGTTGTTCCTCCGATCCCACCACCCGGCCGGTCGCATCCAAGTACGTGAACCGCACCCGCACCCGCCGCAATGGCCGGTCCGCCCGGTTTTCCACCTCGATCCGGGCCCGGTCGTGGGGCGTGTCGGGAATGACGCTGTAAAGGCGCGCCAGCACGGGGGCGCCGCCTCCGAACACCAAGGGCGGCTCGCGCTCGGGCGTCGTGGGCGCCGGTTTCAACGGCACGTCACGCCATTCGAACCGCAGCGCGGGGAACGCCACCCCCGCCACCGGCGGCGGCTCGATCGAGGCCGTCAACCGCGCGATCCGGTGGACGCCCCGGAACGCATGCCACAGCTCGACCTCCTGCCACAGCTCGACCAGCCGCGAATCGGTTCCCCGAAGGGGCAACAACCGGTGCTCGCCCAGCGGATCGGCCAGATCATCGCCCGCCGGACTGCGCGCCTCCCAGTGACGCAACTTCAGCGCCGCCGGGGTCCAGCGTTCCCGCACCGCATCGGGCAAACCCACGCCGACCAGCCGGATCCGCAGGGTCGCCGTGCCCCAGCGGTCCGACGGACTGACCTGCTCCACCAGCGCCATGAACGGCCCGGCAAAAGCCGCCGGCTCCTCGCGGCGGCCGCGGCGGAACTTCAGCCGGCCCGCCTCGTACTCCGGAATCCAACCCAACTGCCGGCCGACCCATTCGATTGCCTCCAGCCGTGTGCCGCGGCGATCCGGCCACCGAATCTGTTGGCCGCTGGTGGCCGAGTAGAGGCTGGGACTCACCGAAAGCCCCAGCGGCTCCAATTGCAGCTCGACCGCCCGCGTCGCGTCGGCCGGCAGCGTGCTGAAGTCCACCTCCCACGAGGCCATCCAACGCTCGATGTCGGCGGCCTCCGGGGCGGGTTCACGACCGGCTTCCAGCGTCGCCGGCTCGGGCCGGGGCGGTTCGGCTGGGGGTGGTTCGAACGGAGGCGTTGCGGGAACCGGCGGCGGCGGCCCGGGCTCCGGCGGGGGCGGGCCCGGTTCAACCGACGGCGCCGGCGGAGGTGAACTCACGGGCGGAACGGCGCTCGGCACGACGGCCGTTTCTCCTCCGCCTTTCCCTTTCCACGGCTGCCAGATCCACAGGCCGATGGCGCCCAGGACCAGCACCAACCCGACCAGCAGGATGGCCGCGCCGCGACCGCTCGGGCCGCTTCGCTCCCCGGCCGGCGTCGTGGCCAAGCCGGCTTCCGCCGACTCGGCCGCCCCGTCCCCGCTCGCCGGCGGGGTGGGGGTCTCCATGGCATCGTCCGCCATGTCGGCGGTTTCGCCCGGTTCCACGCGTTGGACCGGGACCGGATTCTCGGGGGCTTGGCGGCGCGGATCGGCGGTTACGATCGCCGCCACCGGCAACGCGCCCGGTTCCGGCCCGGAAGCGCCCGGCGGCGGCACCCGGATCACCGCCTCGCACACCGGACAGACGGTCACACTGCCGCCGTCTTCGGGTCGGGCTTTGAGGTGCTGTCCGCACCGCCCGCAGCTAAATCGCAGCCAATCCATCGGCCATCCTTCCGCGCCGGAGTCGCTCCGTTGAGTCGCCTGGCATCCTATCCCTCGAAGCCGAACCGGGCAACGCGGCAGGTCTCACGGGGTTCCCGTCCCGGACGTGCCTGCGGCTCCGGCCGTCGCGGCTTCGGCGGGTTCCGGCGTCGCTTCTTCCGCGGCCGGGACCGTTTCCGGCGTCGGGACGGGAAGCGGCTTGACGATGACGAACTGGTCGCGCAGCCGCCCGGCGGCGTCGAAGGCCCGGTACGTCAGCCGGTTGCCCTGAATGTGGATGTCCAGCACCTGGTAGGTGGGGATGCGGGTGAAACCCACGCGCGTATAGGGCCGGGGTTGTTGGTCGTACATCTTGGTGCCGGAGACGGAGACCACGTAGGTCGTGCCTTGCGCGGGGTCGGGCACCGGTTGGCCGGCCCGCATCGGGTGGGTGCGCAGGTAGGCATGGTCGTGGCCCTGCAGCGCCAGGTCCACGCCGTAGCGGTCGAAGATCGGCGTCCACACCTCGCGCAGGCGGCGGTTGTCGCGCTTGGGCGCGGAGGAATAGGCCGGATGGTGGTAGGCCACGAACCGCCAAAGCGCCTCGGGATCGTCCAACTGTTCCTCCAGCCAGGCGGCCTGATCCTCCGGACGCAGGTTCGAGTCGAGGATCACGAACCGCGCGTTGCCGTAGCGGAAACTGTAGGCCCGGCCGGGTTCGAGGCCCTGCGGACCGTTGGTCGGCAGGGCGAAGAGTTTCAGGTACATGGTGGGGTGGCCGCCCTGACACTCGTGGTTGCCGATCACCGGGACGAGGGGACGCCGGGCAAACACGCCGCCCGAATACCGGAAGAAAGCGTCCCAATCGTCGCGCTCGTTGCCGCGGTTCACGAGGTCGCCGGCCATCAGGTAAAAGGCGACGTCGGGATGCCGGCGGGCGGCTCCTTGGACGAGCCGGCCCCAGACATCCAACCCGTTCTGGGCGTCGCCCATATAGACGAAGCTGAAATCGGCCGGGCCGGCCGGGCCGGTCGTGAATTCCATCGGCGCCGACCAACCGCCCGGCCGGCCGTCGCCCACCCGATAGACGTAGGTCGTGTCCGGCAGCAGATCCCGCAATTCCGCCGTGTGCCGGTACACGGCCGGATCGTTGCTCAGGCCCGGGTCCACCAGCAATTGGGACAACGCCTCGACCCGCAGCATGTCCTCCGGCCGGACCGGCTCCCCCGGCGGCGGTTTCCGATGAAACACCACCACGCCGTTGGTGACGGCCGCCGCCGTGCGCCACTGGATGGTCATGCTGGTGGCCGGATCGAGGCTCCAGGTGAGGACGATCTGGTCCGGCTGCAACCCCGCCGGAAACGGCGTGGTCCGGACCTTGCGCGTCAGCCAGGCGAGATTGCGCAGTTCGTTGCGGGTGCGAATCAGCGTCCAGCCTTGGAACAGCGGGGGAATGACCCCCAGCGTCGTTTCCTCGTCCACCCAAGGCTGGCTTCCGGGTTGCAGCGGCTCGACCCGCAACTGGCCGGGGTAAAGGTCGGTCACCATCAGCGGCGGCGCGGGCGTCAACGGCCGCACCAGAACGAAGTAATGATGATCCGTCTCCGTCAGCCCGTTGACGCCCAGACCGATTTCCCCGGCCGGAAACTGGCGCAGCCACACCTCGAACACGTCGCTCCCAATCCGCCATGTCCCGGGCATCCGCCGGAACCCGCCGGCGGTCAGCCAGAAAGGCGCGCCGCGCGAGGACACCTCCCGCACGACCGCCACCTCCACCGGCACGTTGACGGTGAAGCGAACGTGATGGGCGCCGAGCGCGACCCGTTCCTGCGGGGTCAGACGCGCGGCCAGGGCCGTCTCATCCGCCTTCGTCCGGGCGGCGGCGGGCCATTGCCGGCTCAACCGCAGCGCGGCCGAAGCCGCGGCGTCCGACGCCGACGGATGCACGCCGTCATGGCCCCAAACCGTCAACGCGCCGGCCAACAGCAAGCCCCAGCGTCCACCCGCTTGCAGAATCTCTCGGATGCGCATGCGCGGCACTGTGCCAAAAAACCGCCCCGCGAAAAGCCGCTTCTGGCGGACATCGCCCGGCCGGCGGACCTCCGCCCGCGCCCGTTCGGCTTCCCCAACGGCCGCCAACCGAACCCGCACTTGTGCCCTCCGTCCCCCGGTGTTATGGAGCCCGTCGTCATGTTCCGTTCGCCGCCGCCAATGAAGTCCGCCTCCCGCCCGCCCGCCGGCCTTCACGGCGCCAGCCGGCTTGCGCCACGCCGCCTCGCCCCGGCCATCCTCGCCTCCCTGCTC
>RFJD01000365.1 GCA_003695015.1 Verrucomicrobiota bacterium
ACGCCCCCCGAAACCGCGCCCGGCAAACCCGGCCAAGCGCCCTCGGTCGATTTCTTTTTCCGCGAACCTGCCGATGAAGCGGAAGTCCCTGCGGGCGTCGCCGGCGGCTTCACCGGCCGAGGCGGAGAAGCGTCCGGCCCCGGCGCCTTTGGAGGATTGGGCGGAGGCGGCATGGGAGCCGCGACCGGCGGAGCCGTCGCCCCGGGCGGCGGCGAGCGCCTCCTGTTCGAGAGCCGCAAGGCGCCGGCGGCTCCGGCCCCGGCGACCACGACCGCGGCGGCCGACAAGCGGGCCATCGAGCGCTACGGATTGTTGCCGCCGGCCGGAGCGGTCGAGGAAACGGAGAACGCAGACGGACTCGCGCTGCTGGCCGACCGCGCAACCGTGTCCGGCCAAACACGGGGACGGCGGCTCCAGCAAGCCGCCTCCGAATCCGCCGTCACGAGCGCCAACGCCGCCAACGGCGTCCGGCCCGCCTTGGGTGATCTGCCCCAACTCGGCCGGGCCCTCCAGACCCCGCCGCCGCCAGCCGTCGAACCGCGCGCTGCCCGGGGAGGCTCGCCCGACCAAACCCGGACCTGGGGGATGGCTCGGCCCGCCGCGAAGAGAGAACGCCAACGCCGGGGCTCTGGCGCCATCGAGTTGGGGGAAGTCGCGGCCGGAGCACAAATCGCCACCGCGGCGCCCGACGCCGGGCGCCCGGCGCTCCGCGGCGAGACCGTGACCCGCGGGCTGGCCAGGGTTCGCAAGAACGCCCGGACCGAGAGGCTCACCGAAACCGCCGATCGGCAGCCCGTGGCCGGCGCCGAGTTCGAATCCCTGGGCTTGGACCTCAGCCGGCAGCCGGCTCGGAACGCGCCGGACGCCGAAGCCGGGGCCGCAACCGGGGTGGAATCGGCCTTCGGACCCTCGCCGCGGTTCGCTTCCGAGGCCGCCCCGCCCACCGCGACCGCGCAAAGCGAAACGGCTCAAGCGGGCGAGGTTGAGCTGGCGCCCCTGCCGCTCAAACTTCCCGCCCCGGCCTTCATGGGGACGCCGCCCGATTTCGGCTCGATCGCCCAATCCCGGGAGAAGGCGAAATCCGCGAAGGGCGCCGAGGCCGCCGGAACGGCCCGCCATGGAATCGCCGGCAAGGAGATTCGTCAAAGCGCGACTGCCGTGGATCGCCTGAGCCGTCGCGCCCAGCCCCTGGCCGACAACAAGGCGGCCGCAGAACCCGCCCCGCCACCGCAGTCCAACCGCGCTCTGAAACAACCCACCCGGGCTGCCCGTCCGGCCGCGCTGCCCGCCGCAGCCGCCACCCCGGCCGCGAAGGGCAAGGCCCTTCCCGGCACCAAGGCCACGGTCACCGCGACCAAGCGGCTTCCGGAAACGGCGGAGAAGGACGTCGGGCTGGTCGTGCCGCCGCCCGTGGCGAGCCGACCGGCCGCCCCGGCTGCCCCCGAGGTCATGAGCCGTCTGCCTGCGCCGGCTCCCACGCCGCCACCGGCCCCCGCGGCGGAGGCGTTGCCCGAAGTGGCCGCCGCGGAGAATCCTTTTTCGACCTTCTCGTTGAACGTGTCGGACGTCTCCTTTCGGCTGGCCGCCGCCGCGCTCGACCAGGGGCGGTTGCCGGACCCCGCCACGGTTCGCAGTGAGGAATTCGTCAACGCCTTTGATTACCGCGATCCCGAGCCGCCGCGCGGGCGCCGGGTGGGACTGGTCTGGGAACGGGCCCGTTACCCCTTCGCCCACAACCGGGAGGTCATCCGGTTCTCGATCAAGACCGCCGCCACGGGACGCGCCGGCGGCCGGCCGTTGAATCTGGTGGTTCTGCTCGACAGCTCCGGCTCGATGGAACGGGCCGACCGCGTCCGGATCCTCCGACAGGCGTTGAAGGTGCTGGGCGAGCAGCTCCGGCCCGGCGACCGGCTCAGCATCGTCACCTTCGCCAGCTCGGCCCATTTGTTGGCCGACGGCGTTCAGGGCGACGCCGCCCGCAAGGCGCTGGCCCGGGCCTCGGAGGTCCCACCCCAAGGCGGCACGAACCTCGAGGACGCCCTTCGCCTGGCTTACCAAACCGCGCTCCGGCATTACCTCGGCGCCGGCATCAACCGGGTCGTCCTCCTCACCGACGGCGCGGCCAACCTGGGCAACGTCGATCCGGAAGCGCTCCAGCGGATGGTCGAGGAACACCGCCAACGGGGCGTGGCCCTGGACGCCTTCGGCGTGGGTTGGGAGGGCTACAACGACGAACTGCTCGAGACGCTCACCCGGCACGGCGACGGCCGGTACGGCTTCCTCAACACGCCGGAAGAAGCCGCCGAGGGTTTCGCCCGGCAACTGGCCGGGGCGCTGCAGGTCGCCGCCGCCGACGTGAAGGTGCAGGTCGAGTTCAACCCGGCCCGGGTCGTCACCTGGCGGCAGGTCGGTTTCGAGAAACACCGGCTCACCAAGGAACAGTTCCGCGACAACACGGTCGATGCCGCGGAAATCGGCGCCGCCGAGGCGGGCAACGCCCTTTACCTCATCCAGCCCAACCCCGACGGCCACGGCCCGATCGGCTGGCTGCGTGTCCGTTACCGGGTGCCGGAAACCGGCCGCTACGAGGAGCACGAATGGCCGTTGGTCTGGAACGGCCCGGCGCCCCGGCTCGAACACGCCCCGCCCTCGCTCCGGCTGGCCGCCGTGGCCGCCGCCTTCGCCGAGTGGTTGGTGCAGAGCCCGTTCGCCGCCGAGGTCACGCCGGATCGCCTCCTGGCGCTGCTTCAGGGCGTGCCCGAGCATTTCGCGGGCGATCCGCACCCGGCCACCCTGCAACGCATGATCCAGCAAGCCCGCCGACTGGTCGGCGCCCGTTGACCCCGAAACCAGGACCTCCTCCGATGATGCCCGCTCCCGACTCCCAGCTTTTCGTCAGACCGAACGCCGATCCCATCGACGCCATGAACCCGTTGCTCTCCGCCCCGATCACCGGTGATCCCTCCCCTCAACTGCCCAACCTGCGTCGTGACCGGCCGGGCGACACGCGCCGTCGCCCTTGGCCCGGGGTCGTGCGCTTGGCGGCCGCCAGCCTGGCCGGCTTCTGTCTGGGCGCCGGCTTGTGGGCCGCCACCCCCGCCGCCACGGAGGTGGAACGGTTGAAGATGCAGGGCGAGGCCAACGAGGAAGGCGGCAGTCTGGTGATTTCCGCCCAACTCAAGCCGCCCGCCGGCCCCAAACTGCCGGTGTTGCTGGCCACCCACCTGACCCACCAGATCGACGTCTCGACGGGCGACACCAGCGACGAGTTCGACCTGGACATCGAGATGATCCAGGGTTGGCCGAAGGAGATCGTTTTCGGGCTGGCCGGCCAGGGCGACATTCTGGACGTGATTCTGGCCGGCGATTGGCTGGCCGGGTGGAGTGTCCGGCACACCGGCGAAGGAAAACGCGAGCTGGTGTTGGAACTGGCGCCCACCAACCGGCTCCGGGTCCTGCCGCGGCGGTTGACCGCATCGGTCATCGCCCAACACCGGTTTCCCGGCTCATCCGAGCGCACCGTCCTCCGCTGGGAGCCGCTCCGCTTGGTGCCCGAACGCACGGCCTGGTTCGACGGGTGGCTTCGCATCGTCACCCTGCCGCTTTACCAAGTTCGCGTGGTCGAGGCCGTCAACCTGACGCCGCTGGATGCGGAGCTGGCGCCGGAGGAACTGCGTCCGACCTCGACCTCCGGCGGGCCGCCCCCGCTGTTCTTCCAGTTCCACGGCAGGCCGTATGCGCTCGAGTTGGTCAGGGAACCGGCCGATCCCGAGGCCGGCCGGATCACCCTGCGCGACGCGCGGTTGGAGGGTGAGTTGTCGGATCGACGGGCCGCGTTCACGCTCACCGGGACATTGCACGTGGCCGCGCCGAAGGGATCCACCTTCACGGTGTTGCAGGGCGATTGCGCCCTGACCGGGATCAACCACGACCCGGCATGGCGGGCGCGCGTCCGGGATCGCACGGTTCAGTTGGTGTTCGACAAACCCGGCGACTATCCGATCGAGCTGCGGTTCGAGGCGCGCGTCACCGAGACCAACGGCTGGAACCGGGTGCGGTTCCGGGTGGCGCCGGCGGTCATGCAGCGGCTGACCTTGCGCGGCCTGCCGGAGGACACCCGCTTCCGCTTCCCCGGCGCCGCCCTGCCCCAACGGGAGGGCGAGGTGTTCCGGACGCTGCTGCCCGCCGACGGCGCCGTGGCCCTGGATTGGAGCCGCGCCCGGCCCGAGACCGAGGGCCGGTTGTTCTACGCCGTCGAGGCGTTCTCCCAGGTCACCGTCAGCCCCGGCCTGCTGCGGCAGACCGATCTGCTCGAGTTGTCCGTCCTCCAAGGCGAAATGAGCGAACTGACGCTCGCGCTCGACGGCCCCGGGGAGGTGACCCGGGTGCAGTGCGCGCCGGTCTTGGCTTGGGAAGTGCAGCCGGCCGGGGACGACCACGGGCGGCGGTTGCACGTGAAGTTGAACCAGCCCCAGAAAGGCAAATTCAGCCTCCAGGTCCAAATG
>RFJD01000366.1 GCA_003695015.1 Verrucomicrobiota bacterium
CGCGCGCCGGCGGAACGGGCTGTCCGGATCCAGCCAATCCTCGCTCAAGCGCGCGATCAGCTCGATCAGTTCCGAGGTCGTCCGGTCCAGCAGGTACCGCGCCCGGTTTTGTTTGAGCGTGATGCAGGCGTCGGTGACCAGTTCCGGCGTCAGGACGGCGCCGCCTTCGACGTCGGCAAGGAAGTATTCGGGCAGGTTCAGGTTCATGGTTCCGCAACGGGAGCGGTGGTTTCGGTCACGGAAAGGGCCGGGCCGGCCGCAGCCTTCCGGGAACGCCGCCGAAGCCACGGCAGCGACGTCAGCGAAAGGACGATCATCACCCCGCAGACCAGGAAAAAGCCGCGGTAAGCCGCCGGGCTCGAGCCCGCCGCCCCGAGCCGTTCGATGGCGTATCCGGCCCACCAATGGGCCAGGTTGCCCAGCAAGCCTCCGACCATGATGAACACGCCCATGGCCCGGCCGCGACCTTCCGCCGGGGCGGCCCGGACCACCGCCGCTTCGGTCATCGGGTAGCTTCCCATGAAAAAGAAACCGTAAACCAGCAACGCCGGCAACAGCACGGCTGCCGGCAGCCAGGGAAGAGCCGCCGCGGCCAATCCCGCCACCAGCAGCACCATCGTCAGTCCCGACGCCAGGCGCCGATCCGCCATGCGGCCGAAAACCGGGTTGCCCGCGATCGATCCCAGGAACACCAGGCTGAGAGCGGCGCCGGTCGCGGCCGGCGAGAAGCCGTGCGCCCGCGGCAGGAAGAGGGCGGCGCCGCTGCCGACCGCCGATCCCGCGAAGTCCCGCAGACTCAGCAGGAAGGCCGCCCCCAGCAACGCCAGCCACCAGCGCCGGTCCGGGCCCGGGCATTCGGCGGCGTTGGTCGGCCGCTTCGCATCGGCGGACGGCATTTCCGCCAGCCACCAGAAAACGACGGCCATCGCCACCCCGGCCAGGCCGCACTCGATCAACGGGGCCCGCCAACCGGCCGTCGCGGCGCGCCATCCGGCGTACAACGGCCCCAGACAAAAGCCCACTCCGGCGCCCAAGCCCACCAACCCCAGCGCGCGACCGGTTTGGGTCGGATACAGCCGCGCGACCAGGGTGGTCGCCGCCGGATGATAAAGCGAGCCGCCCAAGCCGGACACGGCGGCCCAGACCAGCGCCTGGCCCAGGTTGTGCGTCAACCCCAACCCCACGATCGCCAGTCCCTGCACGGCCAGACCTCCGGCCAACAACCCCCGCGGACTGAAACGATCCGCCAACACCCCCGCTCCGTAGGCCGGCAGATAATAGGCGACCATCATCACCGTGACCAGGAAGGTGACCTCTGCCAGGCTCCCGGCGGTCAGGTCTTTGGCCATCAGGAGGTACAGTGGCGTGACCACCACCCAGTACAGGTGCGTGAACCCGTGCAACGCGGCGCACAACCACACCGTCCGCGAGCGCACCGGTGAGTCGGCGATGCCCTTGGCGGTCGTCCCACTCATCACTCGCCGGTCTCCTCTTCGGCGCGAGGCATCAGCGAACAGCCGCGCGGGGTGTCGCCGGGCGTCCGCCCGAGCAGCTCGAAACCTCCCTCCCAAGCCCGCGCCAGATCGCCGGTTTCGATCGCCGAAACCGACCACACGTTGGCGAGATCGAACACGCGCAGCAACCCGACCTCCCCCGGCTTGGCCGGGCGGCCTGTTTCGGGCGAAGCCACCCAAGCCCGCGCCCAAGGCGGGAACCGGAACAGCCGTCTTTCCGCGGGCCTTCCCGCCACGCGGTCGTAAGCCTGCGACCCCAGCTCGCACATGCCGTACTCTTCGACCTGCCAGGCCGCCGGGATGCCCAGCCGTTCGGCCAGCAGCCGTTCCAATTCCTCCGGCGGAACCTCCCGCGAACGCCCTTTGTACCCGCCGGTTTTCATCAGGCGCGAACCCGCCGGCAACCGCCGCCGCACGCCCGCCGCGTCCATCGCGTCCAGCAAATGGACGAACGAAAACGCCGTTCCCAAGAGCGCCACCGGTTGGCCGGCCTGTTCCGCCGCCTCGAGGGCTTGCAACGTCTCCGCCGTCCGCAGCCGCCAGCCACCCTCCGCATCCACCTCCGCCAGGAAGCAGCCCGGGGCCGCGTCGCCGCCCGTTTGCCGGATCACCGCCGCCGCCATGTGGACCAGCGAAGAACGCGGCGCTTGTCCGGAGGGCGGCAACAGCGCCAGCCAGCGCAAGGCGGGCGGGGGCTCGACCTCCGGCAGCAGGTGCCGCCGGAACCAGGGCCACAGCGAGGCTTCATAGAGAGCCAGCGAATCGGCGTGATGAAAATGGCGGCTCCGCCGGGACGCTGTCGTGCCGCTGGATTCAAACACGGTCGTCCGTTCTGCCGGCGTGAGCGCCGTGAACTCCAGCTCCTTGAACGCAGCCGTCGGCACGGCCGGAATCTCCGTCCAGTGCCCGACGGTTTCCGGCGTCTGGCCCCGCCGGTCGCACCACCGGCGGTAAGGCGGCACCGCGGCGTATTGGGTGCGGAACCACCGCCGGGCGAGACGGTCGAAGGCTTCCTCGGGCAGGGGCTCCGCCGCCGTGCCGGCCATCAGCTTCCGGACCTCGACGGCCAATTCGGCCGGCGTGGGAGCGGACGCCGGCGCCGGCCGGCAGGTCAGGGGAGCGTCCGGGCCGGGGCTGGGGCCGGCCGGATGGACGGAGTTGAGGATCTCCGGGTTCATGCGGTTTTGATGGGCGCGCTCATCAGGTCGCCGGCTGGTTTGCCGCCAACAGCCGGTCTTCGAAGGATAAGCCGCCGGCCGGCCGCGGCAAGCGCTTTGCCTGGAACCGCCCGGGTTCCGCGTCGGTGGGCGGCCGCGCGCGGCTGAAGAGAAGTTTCCTTCCCAACGTCCGACTTTTGGGCCATCCTGTGGACTCCTCCCTGCCGGAGCGGCTCCGGTGGCTCGGTTCCCCGTGCAGGGAACGCAAAAGCAACCTGACACGACAGACAGACTGGAATCATGAACAAACTGACACGACGCAGTTTCCTGAACCGCACGTCGCTGACGGCCGGCGCCACGCTGGCCTTCCCCTACATCGGCAACGTGCTCGGAGCGAATGACCGCATCCGCATCGCCTGCATCGGGGTGGGCGGCAAGGGTGACAGCGACAGCTCCAACGCCGCCAAAGCGGGCGGCGAGATCGTCGCCATCTGTGACGTCGATCTCAACACCCTCAACAAGAAGGCGCGGCAGTTCCCCAAGGCCAAGAAGTACCAGGACTACCGCCGCCTGCTCGATGAGATGGAAAACCAGATCGACGCGGTGACCGTCTCGACTCCCGATCACAACCACGGCGTGGCCTCGGTCCGCGCCATGAAGATGGGCAAGCACTGCTTCTGCCAGAAGCCGCTCACCCAGACCGTTTACGAGGCGCGCATGATGCGCCAACTGGCCAAGGAGAAGAAACTGGCCACCCAGATGGGCAACCAAGGCAGTGCCGAACCCGGCCTGCGCCGCGCCGTCGAGGTCATCCAGGCCGGCGTCATCGGCAAGCCCAAGGAAATCCACGTCTGGTCGAACCGGCCCATCTGGCCCCAGGCCATCGAACGGCCGCCGGGCGAGGATCCGGTTCCCCCGACGCTCAATTGGGAGGCCTGGCTCGGCCCGGCTCCCTACCGCCCCTACAAGAAGGGCGTGTACCATACCTTCAAGTGGCGCGGCTGGTATGACTTCGGCACCGGCGCCCTCGGCGACATGGCCTGCCACACCGTCAACATGCCCTTCCGCGCCTGCAAGCTCGGCTACCCCACCGTCGTCGAGCTGGAAGTGGCCTCCCGGCTCTATCCGGAGACCTACCCGCTGACCTCCCGGATCCGGTTCGAGTTCCCCGAGCGCGAGGGCCTGCCGCCGCTGAAGTTCTGGTGGTACGACGGCAACCCGCGCGGCCGCATCGCCCCGCTGCGCCCGCCGGCCGACGTCACCCGCGAGATCGTCACCATGATGGGCCGCCTGCCCGGCAGCGGCGCTCTCATCATCGGTGAAAAGGGCAAGGTCTTCTCCCCGGACGACTACGGCGCCCGCTTCTACGTCGTGATGAACGGCGAGGAAGATTACGTGGACGGCAACAAGCACGAGGCCTGCAAGAACGTGCCCGTCACGATCCCGCGTTCGCCCGGCCACGTCGAGGAATGGTTCCGGATGATGAGGGACGGCACCCCGTCGTACTCGAACTTCGACATCGCCGCCTACCTCACCGAGATCATCCTCCTCGGGTGCGTCGCCCTGCGCGTCGGCGAAGGCAAACGCATGGAATGGGACGGCCCCAACATGCGTTCGACCAACCTGCCCGAGGCCGCCCAGTTCGTGAAGCGCAACAACCGCCCGGGCTGGGGGTACTGAGCCGGACGCCACCCTCCGATTGCCACGACCAAGCCCCGTCGCCCGCCGACGGGGCTTTTTTTCGTCCGACGCCCGGGCTCACCGCAGCCGGGCGGCATGGGTGACCACCTTGGCCACCGCCTCGATCAGCCGCTCGATTTGCCACGGTTCGGCCAGCAGGACCGGGTGCGGAATCCAGACCGCCTCCCGGCAAACGCGTTCGCAAACCGGGCACGCCACGGCGCGATAATCCACCCCCTTGCCGGCCAGCGGTGCCCGGATCCCATGCGGCGGGCCCACATGGGCTTCGGCGAAAAGCCGGTTCCGGTACAACGGCCGGTACCAACCTTCCGTTGCCGGCACACCCTCCGCTTGCAACGCATCCAGAAACCGGTCCCGGCTCAGGCCCAATTCCCCCTCATCCACGCGGAAGATGAACATGTGGTAGCTGCGACGGGTCATTTCCGGGGCCGGCCTGGGCAGCCGGAGGCCCGGCAGCCCGGCCAATCCGCGCTCCAGCAGGCGGGCGTTGGCCTCGCGCCGCCGGATCTGGTCCGGCAGCCGCTCCAGTTGGGCCAGCAGGACCGCCGCTTGGAACTCGGTCATCCGCAGGTTGCTCCCCAGCCAGTCGTGATCGTACCAGGCGCCGCCTTCGCGCCGGCCGCAGTGACTGAAGCTCCGAGCCAGCTCCGCCAGCTCGGCGTTGTCGGTCACCAGGATGCCGCCTTCGCCGGCCGTGATGTTCTTCGAGACTTGGAAACTGAACGTCCCGCAGGCGCCCAAGGTGCCGGCTCCTCTTCCCTGCCATTGGCTGCCCCAGGCATGGGCCGCATCCTCGACCACCGCCAGGCCGTGCCGTGCCGCCAAGGCGTTCAGGGCGGCCATGTCCGCCATCCGGCCCCCGACGTGGACCGGAATGATCGCGCGCGTTCTCTCCGTGATCCGCTCCGCCACCGCGGCCGGGTCCAGACAGAGCGTCTCCGGGTCGATGTCCGCGAACACCGGCACCGCCCCCACCGTGATCACGGCGCTGGCGGTGGCGATGAACGTGTAGGGCGGCACGATGACTTCGTCCCCCTCGATCACGCCCACCGCCCGGAGCGCCATCTCGATGGCCGTGGTGCCGTTGGTGCAGCTCACCCCGAACCGCGCGCCTTGGAACGCCGCAAACGCTCGTTCGAAGGTCCGCACCTGTTCGCCATACCACCAGCGGCCCGACTCCAGCACGGCCAGGAGCCGTTCCCGTTCCGCCGGACCGTGCACCGGCCAGGCCGGCCAGTCGAAATCACAGGCCCGCGGACCTCCCAACAAGGCGGGTTGTTCGGATGTGCTCATGGGTCGGCGCGGATCAAACCGGGTGCGGGGCGAGGTGGCAATGCCAAAGGCCCGGTCCGCCGGCGCGACCGGGCGTGTGCGATGCGACGCCCGGGGTTGCTTCCCGGTCCCGGCTTTCGTAGCTTTTGCCCTGAAAGATCATGAAAGCGCCGCACTTTTCCTGCCCAGTCGAGAGCCATCCCGGGCGTTGCCCCCAAGGGCTGCGCCGCCGGTTCTCCGGTGACTCCGTGGCCTTCACCTTGATCGAGCTGCTGGTCGTCATCGCCATCATCGCCATCCTGGCCGGCATGCTGTTGCCCGCC
>RFJD01000367.1 GCA_003695015.1 Verrucomicrobiota bacterium
CCCGTTCTGCTGGCCCACCACCTGCTGGCCTACGTGGAAATGGCGCAGCGGGACCGCGACCGGCTGGCGGATTGTCTGGAGCGGGTCAACGTCTGCCCCCTGGGCAGCGGCGCCCTGGCCGGCAGCACCCTGCCGCTGGACCGCGCCATGGTGGCCTCCCTGCTCGGCTTCACCGACAGCCGTGGCCGGCCACGGCTTTCGGCCAATTCGATGGACGCGGTGAGCGACCGCGATTTCGTCGTCGAGTTTTGCGCCGCCGCGGCGTTGATCGCCGTGCACCTCTCCCGGCTGGCGGAGGACCTCATCCTGTGGTCCAGCGCGGAGTTCGGGTTCATCCGGATCGGCGACGCCTACACCACGGGCTCCTCCCTCATGCCGCAGAAGAAAAACCCGGACGTGGCGGAGCTGACCCGCGGCAAGGCCGCCCGCGCCATCGGCAACCTCACGGCCCTGTTGACGCTGTTGAAGGGGTTGCCCATGACCTACAACCGCGACCTCCAAGAAGACAAGGAACGGCTCTTCGACACGGCCGACCACGTCCGCGCCTGTGTCCGGATCATGGCGCAGATGCTCCTGCACGTGGACGTCGATCGCGAAGCCTGCCGGCGGGCCGCCGCGGACCCGGCCTTGCTGGCGACCGACCTCGCGGACTTCCTCGTCCTCCGGGGCGTTCCCTTCCGGGAAGCCCACGACATCGTCGGGCGGGTGGTCGCCCTGGCCGAACAAAAGGGCCGGCCGTTGAACCAGCTCACGGTCGAGGAACTGCAGCAGTGCGACCCGCGGCTGGGGGCCGAAGCGCTCGCAGTGTTCGACTTGGACCGCGCGTTGCGCGAGCGGCGGCTGCCGGGTTCGCCCGGTCCGGCCCAGGTGCGCCGGCAACTGCGGAGTTGGCAACGGCGGCTGGCGCCCGAACCGGCCTCGCCGAAACGCAAATCCGCCAAAGGAAAGCGGCGGCAAGCGGGCGGTTGAAGCCGGTCATGACGCCGGCCGACGCCCCCCGCGACACGCATGGCTGGCCGGCGGAGTCGGCGGGGTCGGCGTTGAGCCCCGCGGCGGCGGCGGTTAAAGTCGCGGCGCGTCGCGGCAGCGGGACGGCGGGCGTCCCGGCTTGGCGGGCGCCGACACATCATGCAAATCACACCCTACGGCGCGGCAGGCGAAGTCACCGGTTCGGCCTACTTGGTCGAGACGAACCAAGCGCGGGTGCTGGTGGACTTCGGGATGTTCCAGGGCGGCAAGATGGCGGAAAGCCGCAACCGGGTACCGGCGGCGTTGCGACCGCGCGCCTTGGACGCGGTGCTGCTGACGCATTGCCACCTGGACCACGTGGGCCGGCTGCCGTTGCTGGTCAAACGCGGCTATCGCCAGCCGATTTACGCCACCCAGGCCACGCTGGAGTTGACCGAGTTGATCTTGCGCGACGCGGCCAAGATCCAAGCCCACGACAACGAGCGGCTCAACCGCAAACGCCAGCGGCAGGGCCTGCCGCCGGTCGAGCCCCTGTTCGACGCCGCCGACGTGGACGGCGTGATGTCCTGCGCCCGCCCGGTGGCCTACGACGAGCCGGTCGAGGTGGCCCCCGGCATCCGGGCGCGGTTTGCGGAGGCCGGCCACATCCTCGGCTCGGCCAGCATCCAGCTTCTGGTGCAGCACAACGGCCGCGAAGCCGTGGTGGTGTTTTCCGGCGACTTGGGCCCGCCCAACGTGCCGATCCTGCGCGACTACGAATGCCTCCATCGCGGCGAACTGGTCTTCCTGGAGTCCACCTACGGCGACCACGACCACCGGCCGCTGGCGGACACGATCGCGGAGTTCGAGGAAATCGTCATCCGGGCGGTGGCGGAAAAGGGCAAGATTCTGGTCCCGACGTTCGCGGTGGGCCGGGCGCAATTGATGCTGTGGCTGCTGGCCGACATGTTCCGCAAAGGCAAGGTGCCCTCGTTCCCGGTGTTCCTGGACAGTCCGATGGCGATCGAGGCGACCCGCATCTACCAGAAGCATCCGGAACTGTTCGACGACGAGACGCTGGCGTTGCGCCGGGACCATCAGATCACCGGCGACCTGCCGGACCTGACCCGCAGTGTCACGCCGGAGGATTCCAAGGCCATCAACGACGTGCCCGGCCCCTGCCTGATCCTGGCCGGCGCCGGCATGTGCAACGCGGGCCGCATCCTCCACCACCTCAAGCAAAACCTCTGGCGGCCGGAAACCTGGGTCCTCATCGTCGGCTACCAAAGCCACGGCTCCCTCGGCCGGCGGCTGGTCAACGGCGAAAAGATGGTCCGCATCCACGGCGAGAAGATCGCCGTCAAGGCCAACATCCGGACGCTGGGCGGCTTCAGCGCCCATGCCGGACAGAAGGACCTGCTGGCCTGGCTGGATTGCCTGGCGCCGGTGCGGCCGCGGGTGGTGTTGACCCATGGCGAACCGGAAGCCCGGGACGCCTTGGCGGCGGCCATCCGCGAGCGTCACGGGTTGAACGCCGAAATGACCGAGCTGCGCCGACCCATCCGACTGGATTGATCCCATGGCAGCGCGACGTCGTTCCCTCCCCCAACCGCCCCCGGGCAACAAGTACATCGAGTTCCGCCCCTCCGGCATTCACGGGTTGGGCGCCTTTGCCATCCGCAAGATCCGCAAGGGCACCCGGATCATCGAGTACGTGGGCCGGAAGATCTCGAAGCAGGAATCGCTCGAACAGCTCCAGCAGCAGAACACCTACATCTTCGACCTCGACGAGCAGTGGGACTTGGACGGCAACGTCGAGTGGAACCCGGCCCGCTTCATCAACCACAGTTGCCAACCCAACTGCGAGGCGCTCAACGAAGACGGCCGGATCTGGATCGTCGCCCTCCGGACGATCCAACCCGGCGAGGAGATCACGTTCAACTACGGCTACGACCTGACCGACTATCGCGACCATCCCTGCCGGTGCGGCGCGCCCAACTGCGTCGGTTACATCGTGGCCGAGGAGTTCTTCGAGGAAGTCCGCCGCAGGGAAGCCCAACGCCGCGAGTTGGAAGCCCGGCGTCGCTCCACCCGTTGAGGCGAATTCAGGCCGAACCTTCGCCCGAATCGGCCGCCCCGGCGTGGGGCGGCTGACGCGACCAGCTCCAAAGCAGCGTCTCGGCGGTGTCCGGTCGCAGCCGGACATGGTGTCCCGGCCGCAACCCCTCGACCCAGAAGATCCGGCCATCCGCACCCACCGCCACCACCCGCCGGCGCCGTTCCTCCCGCGGAACCTTGGCGTTCACGAACAAGTCCTGCAGTCGGACCGGCGACGCCATCCCCAACGGCTGAAAACGGTCGCCCGGCTGCCAATGCCGCAGGGTGATCCGCG
>RFJD01000368.1 GCA_003695015.1 Verrucomicrobiota bacterium
CTTTGCCGGCGGGGATGCGGATTGGTACCGCGTTTACGTCCGGACGCCCGGGCCGCTTGCCTTCTCGTTGGAGGCAGTGCCGGAGAACAATCGTCCGCGGCTGCGGTTGTACGACGCCAACGGCGAGGAGCGAGCCACGTGGGTCAACACCAATCCGGGCGTGGGAGGCGAGGACCTCATCGTGTACGAAGTCCCCGCGCCGGGCTTCTACCACCTTCGCGTCACCGACGAGGATGGCCGGTATGCCACCGAGCCGTACACCCTCCGAGTGACGGGCGCCGATTTCTCGCGAGCGCCCTTGCTGGCCCCGATCGGGGACCGGACGATCGACGAAACGGTTCCGTTTGCACTGACGCTCGATGCCTCGGATCCGGACAATCCGGAGGATCTGGTTTACTCGGCCTCGAATCTCCCGCCGGGAGCCAGTTTCGATCCCGCGACAAGGACCTTCCGCTGGACGCCGTCGCGCGGCCAGGCGGGCGTCTATGCCGGGGTGCACTTCGAAGTCAGCGACGGGGTTTACACCGACAGTGAAGACATCACGATCACGGTGAACCGGCTCAGCCGGCCGCCGGTGTTGAACCCGATCGGCGACAAGATGACGGCCCCGGGGGTGGAACTGCGTTTTCAAATTGCCGCCAGTGATCCGGATCGGGAGGACGTCCTGACCTTCGCCGCGTCGGGCCTGCCTTCGGGCGCGACGTTCGACCCGGCCACGGGGACCTTCGCTTGGACGCCGGGCGCCGACCAGATTGGCGTTTACCGCAACGTCTTCTTCAGCGTGACGGACGGCACATGGACGGACTTCGAGTCCATCACGATCGAGGTCGTCGAGAACGTCGATCCGTGCGCCGCCTGGCTGGCCAAGCACTTCACCGAAGCCGAACGGGCGAATCCGGACCTCAGCGGCATGGACGCGGACCCGGACCACGACGGGGCCACCAACGCGGAAGAGTGCGAGGCGGACACCGACCCGCGTTCGGCGGAATCCGTGTTGCGGATCACTGGCCTCGAGGTGGTGGACGGACAGGTCACCATCCATTGGCAGGGAGGCCGGGACGCGGTCCAGCACGTGGAACGGAAGCGGGCGCTCGACGGCACTCCGGGCGGCTGGGAGGTGATCCACACCGTGACACCGCCCACGCCGCTGGAGAACAGCTACACGGACACGCTGCCCGGGGAGGTGGAATCCTACTACCGGATCCGGGCGGAACGACCGTGATCAGTGGTGGCGGGCATGACGGGAAGGCCCGGTCGGCTTGCCGGCCGGGCTTTTTCCGTGTCTGCCCGCGTTGTCCGGCCGGGGACAAGACACACGCCTGCAAGGATCGGGCGGCACGCGATCATCTTGGGGATCAATGAGTTGCGTCGTCGAGAAACGTCTTCCCGCGGCCTCTCTGCCGAACTGCCGAGACCTCCGGCAGTGGCTTGGACGGAAGGAGCAGGGTGTTCGCCGGGATCCCGCCGCTGTCGAGGGGCGCCGGGGGCAGGCCCATCAGGGGAAGCCAACGGCTGGAAGATGGCCTGAAGAGGAGAGTGGCTCATCGGTTTCGAAAAAGGTTGCATAAATCATCGGTTTTTGTTCTGATGCCCCGGGTGCATGAATGATGCTACTGGACTTCTGTAGGAAAGCAGCAAGATTTGCCCAACTTTTGCCAATGAGCGGTGGGCGCAGAAGAAGCGGTTGAGGTTGAATCCTAACACGCAGGTCATGAACGCTCTCGAAAGCACATCGACAGGGCCGCAGGCCGAAGCTGCGGGTGGCCGGCCACCCGAGCCCAGTCAGGCGAAGGCGTGGACCGCCTGGATGGGCATGGTTTTGGTGGCGGGAGCCTCCGCCGTGGGACTGGTCCTCGGCGGAGTTTCTTGCGGTTCGCTCGAACGCACCGTGGTCGCCCCGCCTCACATCCCGGGCGCCGAGTACATCGGCGACGAGGATTGTGAAATTTGCCACGACACGCTTTACGCCTCCTACCGCTTCTCCAGCCACGCCCGGCTGCTGGCAACCGGCGACAATGCCCTGGGGCACGGCTGTGAAGCATGTCACGGGCCGGGCAGCCTGCACAGCGAGGCCGGCGGTGGCCGGGGGAACATCATCAACCCCCGCAAGGACCCGCGGGTCTGCTTCGACTGCCACCTCGACATCCGCAGCCGGTTCCAGCTCCGGTCGAAACATCCCGTCGATCTGCCCGGCGAGCCGATGCACGGCGGGTTGAGTTGCGCCGATTGCCATCCTCCGCACAGCGGCAGCGCCCGGCCGGGGAACGGGCTCTCCGGCATCGCCGCCAACGAGGTCTGCCTCCGCTGTCACGAGCAGCAACGCGGTCCCTTCGTTTTCGAGCATGAGGCGGTGCGGGAGGGTTGCACCACCTGCCACGACCCCCATGGATCGGTCAACGAGAAGCTCTTGGTGGCCCGCAACGCCAGCCTCTGCCTCCGTTGCCACTTCCAGCAGCAGACGGCGCCGGGCGTGGTGCTGATTGGCGGCCAGAATCACGCTGATTTCCTGAGCCGCGGCACCTGCTGGACCGCCGGTTGCCACGAGGCCGTTCACGGTTCCCGCATCCACTCGTCACTCCGTTACTGAGCTGAGGTATCGCCATGACCAGAAAGCCATTGTTTTCGGGCAAACTCCGACGCTGGTGGCTGACGCCCCTGTGCGTGCTGCTCGGGTTCTGGGGAGGCCGCACTCCGTTGCTGGCCCAGGAGGACGGCGGGGAGTCGGACGCCGACACCGGCGGGGACGAGGAAGCCGCCATGGAGGAAGAGGAAGCCGGCGAGTGGCTCAACTGGGTCGAGTTCGGCGTGGGCGGGGTTTTCGTGGACGGCAGCCGCGCCTCCTATCAGCAAATGCACCAGGTGCCGGAGGTGCTCGGGGGCATCAGCGGGCTGCACTACGAACGGGACTTGGGCAAGGACTGGTGGCTGACGTTGGACGGCCGCGGCATTTTCAACGAGGAGAACTACTCGATCAGCCTGCGGGCCGCGCGGGAGGACCGGGGTTACCTCAAGGTCCGTTACGACCAGTTCCGCACGTGGTCCGACGCCAGTGGCGGTTGGCTGCCGGCCGGCAACGTCTGGTACGACTTGTTCGATCCCGAGATGGGCGTGGACCGGGGGGCGTTCTCCCTGGAAGCGGGCCTGACGCTGCCGGAGGTGCCGAAGGTCACCTTCGAGTACCGGCACACCTTCCGCGAAGGCGGGTTGGGATCGACCGTTTGGGGCGTGGCTTCCGTGCCCGGGATGGGCGACCGGGGTGTGACGCCGTCGTTCCTTGGTCTGGATGAGCAACGGGACATGGTGCGGTTGGACGTCACCCACCAGTTCGGCGAGAAGGTCAAAGCCGGCTTGGGGGTGAGCTATGACGCCGGCCGGATTGACAACGCCCGCTACAGCCGTCAGTACCCCGGCCAGCCCGGCGACGCCCACATCACCAGCCGCGACCAGGTCGAAGACGACGTCGTGGCGGCCCATTCGTTTGTCGAAACCCGCCTCAGCGAGAAGGTGCTGCTGACGCTCGGTTACGCCTACTCCGACTACAACAGCGACCACGCCGGCTACCGGGTTTACGGTGCAGCGTACGATCCGGACCTGGCCCAAAGGCTTCCCGCCGGCGGCACTTACGAGCGCCTCAGCGGCGGTGCCCTCGCCGGCCACCACACCGGCAACCTCAACCTGCTGGTGGACCTCCATGAGAACCTCAAGCTCATCCCGTCCTTTCGCATCGATCGGCAGGACCTCTCGGGCGTCTCCTTCTATCAGCAGCCGGTCGGCCCGCTGGGCCCGACCTACCAAGCCCTGAGCGAACGCGGTTTCCTCGAGCTGACCGAAAACCTTGAACTCCGTTACACCGGCTGGGCCAACTGGGTTCTTTATGCCCGCGGCGAATGGCTGCAGGGCTCCGGCGATCTGCGCGAGGATTGGGACAACCTCGTGAGCGGAGCGCCCCTTCTGCGGCGGGCGACCGACGACGACCGGACCGCCCAAAAATACGTGGTGGGGGCGAACTGGTATCCCGCTTCGCGCCTGAGCCTCTCGACGGAGTACTTCC
>RFJD01000063.1 GCA_003695015.1 Verrucomicrobiota bacterium
CGGACCACGGGAAACGGCATCACTCCGGCGTCGGTGGTGAATGCGAAACCTCCGTCGGGCGTGCCGACGACCCAAACCGGTTGGGCGCTGTAGCCCGGGTCGTACTCGACGTTCCACTCCTCGACGCCGTTGACGTCGGTCTTGATCAACCATGGATGATGGCTGGCGCCGTCCGGCGAATACCGATCGATGGCCAGGATGTAACCGCCGTCCGCCATCGGCGCGACACACCAGCCCTGTTCATCGCGAACCAAGTTGCCGAAGGTCCGGACCTCCGGCCAAGCCAACGCTCCGTCTTCGTCGAGTTTCATCAACCACGCGTCGTGTCGCCACCAACCGGAGTGGTGGTAAAAGTCCGAACCGGTCACCACGTAGCCGCCGTCGGTTCCGTGAATGACGACCCGTCCCTCGCCCTCACCGGATTCGCCGCCCGGGAAAAGCTGCTCCCACACCAACCGGCCCCGGCGGTCCAGCTTGAAGACCCAAAACTCGTCAGCTTTCTTGCCCGTCAGAATCAGGCCGCCGTCTGCGGCCTCGACCAGGGAATTGACCGTGTCCGCAGGCTGCTCGCCCAAGAATCGCTGCCATTGAATGGCCGCCGGCACCACCTCGACCACGTTGGTCACCGAACGGCGCACGCCTTCGGCGTTTTCCACCGTCAGAACCGCCTCATAACGGCCCTTGGCATGGTAGGCATGGACCACGTTCGTGCCGGTCTCAGCGGGCGTCCCGTCGCCAAACCGCCACTCGATCCGCCGGATCGTGCTCCCCGGAGCGGACGATCCCGAGGCGTCGAACCGCACCTCTTCGTCGCGGAACACCGGGCTTTCCGGATCCATGGCGAACACCGGCACCGGCGCCGTGATCTCCGGGCTCAGCTTCACCACCCACCATCGCCTCGTCCCTTCCACCTGGGCCTGACCGGCCATGACCAGCGCGCCGTCCGGCGCCACCGTCAATGCATGGGCCGAGTCGTGGCCCGGACCGCCCAACGGCAAATCCCACAGCAGCTCGCCATCCGCTGAAAACCGAAGCACCCACGCGTCGGCCCCACCATGACCGAACGAGGAGGTCGCCCCCGCCACGGCGCACCCGCCGTCCTCCAAGGCCACCACGTCGCTTGCATGATCTTCCGTGCCCTCCAAACCGACGACCACCGTCCATTCCGTCACCCCATCGGGCGTGAGCTTGACCAAGACCAAGTCCGAGGAACACTCGCCCCCCTCGCAGATCGCCTGGCGCCTGCCGGCGGCATAAATGGCGCCGTCGGCCCCTTGGGCCACCGCCTCGAAGCGATCCGGCAACCAGCCCGGCGCGGGCGGCGAATCAGCCGCCCGCCATTCCTGCTCCAGAGCGGTGTCCACCTTCAGCACTCCCTTGGTGGTCGCCAGCAAATACCCGCCTCCCTGTGCCCGGTGGACGCCGCGGATGCCGCCGTCTCCGTCAAACCCATAGGCCACTTGGGCCGTGACCACCCCGCCGGCCGACAGACGCACCAGCCACTCATGCGCGCTCGACGTCATTCCGGGCGCCGGGAAGTCCGATCCGCCCGCCAGCAAATCGGCTCCATCCCAAACCAGCGACCAACCCTCGGTCTGATGGCTGGATTCCCCGACGCTCGTCTCCCAGACGGTCTCGAAACCCGGCGTCAACCGGGCCACCCACAGCCACGGCACGTACCACTCCGCCCGGGGATCCACGGGATCCGGTGTCCGGACGTGTTTCTCCCCCACAAACGCGAAAGCAGCCGGAGAGCCGTCCGGTCTGAACGTGGCCACCACCTGACGGATCCAGTTGTGATCCTCCTCGGCCAGGTAATTGGTCTGTGCGAGCACTTCCGCCTCCAGACCCAGCCGGATCAACACTCCCCAGGAAGCAGGCGGCGGCGCTTCCGGGTCGGGGTTGACCTGGTTGCCCGCCACCAAGTAGCCGTCGGGTAGCGTGATGATGGACTCGGCAGCGCCATGCTCCGGCCCCAGCCACCCCCACAAGGTTCCCGGCGGAGCCAAGTACGGTGCCTCGGGGTCCGGCTCATCGCCCGCCATGGCCACCGAACCAACCGGCACGGCGGCCCCTACTGCATGGAGATCGCCGCCTTGGAGAACCAGCTCCAGCCGACTAATGGCCAAGATCAGGATCAGCCCACAAACAGGGCACCAGCGTCGGCGCACGTTGCTTTTCATGAGCGGTCTGGAGATAAGTTCTTCGGTGTAAACATCATAGCACTGATCGAGCCCGCCTCAAGCCCCCGCTGTCATGTAGCAGCCGCATCCATCCCGAGCATAAGCCCATTTTCTCATCAACCCGCCATTCGCCACCGCGGTTCCAGTCCGCCCCCACCCTGCCTCGGACCAGCCGAAACGACCATCCATCTGACTCTTTTCCCCGGCAGCCGCCCAACGCGATGCCGGCCTCTTGCTCCGCGCCTCTGCCGGAGACGATGTCCGCACAGCTTGGTCATCCCTCATGCGGAAACCGCCAAAGAGGCTTGCTTGCAAACGACCCCAAGCGCTATGCAAGGCGACCATGCAACACGCCGAACACGCGCCGGGGAAAAGCAGGGGCTGGTTCTGGCAGGGGGGTTGCCTCCTGCTTGCCGCCGCCCTGCTCATGCCGGGCCCACAAGCCGCCACGCCGATCACGGGGTTCGGGACGACCACCGTGGCGCCCACGGCCGCCAGCTACACCACGCCCGGCGCCGGCACCACCAGTTACCCTTCCTCGACGACTTTCACCATCCAAGCCGGTCAAGCCAACGACGTCCAACTTGACTCGATCACCTTCAACGGCAAGACGGCGCTCCTCCGACCGGAATTGACGCCGGACATCCATCTGCGCCGGGCCGGATCGGTCAACGGCGTCACCGACCGGCAGATCATCTGGTACAAACGGCAGAGCAAGTCCGGGAACACGGTCTCGTTCGATGGATCCTTGGTGGCGGACGAGGCGGCTGCGTTGGCCTCGCGCTACATCACCCGCGGCAGCGACAACATCTTCGGCAACCAGGGTGACGGAAATGGAAACAACAACAACGTCGAGCGGGTGGACTACATCTTCCGTGACTGGGCCATCCGGCCCCAAACCGACACCCACCTGACCGACATCGGGGTGGCCGTGCTGGATCGGGGCGGCAACGACGCATTCAAGATCGCCGCCGTGATCGGGGTGGACGCCGCCGGCAATCCCACCGCGTACGCCGGCTTGATCGGTGTCGACTCCTCGGCTTGGGGATCGACCTCCTCCGCCTTCGGGGGCCCCATCAACACGACGGTGATCCGTGGTGACACGGCGGACCCCAACGGCCACTACGCCCCCTCAGCCGATCCGGACGGCCAGCATGTACGCGGGTTGTTCTTCTCGCTGGCCGACTTGGGGGTCAGCGGCGGACAAACGGTTTACGGCTACAGTCTCTTCGGCTACGACGTCACCGATGGCGGCAATCCCGCCAACCTGTTGGATTGGACCCAAACCGGCCACTTCCCCCAGACCACCAGCTCCAGCTCGGGTTATGGCGGGTTGGATCTGGTTTCGGGCGGCTTCGGGTTCATCGAACAATCGATCAACCCGCAGGAGGTGCTGGTTCCGGTGCCCGAACCGGCAGTCGCCGGAGGGATCATCGGTTTGACGCTCTTGTGCTGGGCCGCTGGCAGAAACCGCCGGACCGGGCAGGTCCGGACTTCAGAAGCCGGCGGGACCAAGCGGCGCGCCGGTCGCCCCGGCTGAACCCGGCCGAACCGGCAGTTGCAGACAGGCCGCTTCGCGGTCGTTGCGCCACAGGAGAAGGTCGCCCGCCAG
>RFJD01000369.1 GCA_003695015.1 Verrucomicrobiota bacterium
CAACGGCCCGACCTGGTGGGGGTCATCGCCGGCGGTGTCGCGCCGGACAAACAGCGGTATTTCGAAAGCTTGCAAGCCCTGTGCCGTGAACTGGGGGTGCGGGATCACGTGGTGTTCGCCGGCTCCCAGACCCGCATGCCCGAGCTCTACGCCCTGGCCGACGTGGTGGTGAACGCGTCGTTGAAGATGGGCAACGTCGGCCGGACCGTCGCCGAGGCCTTGGCCATGAACACGCCGGTGCTCGCCACCACCCTGCCCGGCCTCCGCAACCTGGTGCAGGACGGTCTCAACGGCTTCATCATTCGCACGCAGGACCCCGAAGACCTTGCCCGGCGGTTGCTCCAAGCCCTGGACCTCCCCCGCGAAGGCATCCGCGCCACGATCCCCCCCGAGTACACGCTCGATTGCATGGTGGAACAAACCCTGGCCGTGTACCGGGAAGTGACGGCCGCGGCGGGCGATTGACCGCCCTCAAGCGCGGGCCAGCTCGCGCCATCGGGCCCACCATCGGGGTGGTTCGCGCCAACCCAGCGCCTCAAGGTCCAGCGCCGGCGCCGCGGCCTGCGCAATCCGCCGCACTTCCTCCGCGCTCAAGCCCATCCCGTGCACGTGGCCGATCTCCTCCGGCCGCACCCACCAGTCCTCCGGCGCCTCGCCCCGCAACACCCGCGCCCAACGCTCCGCAAACGCCCCCGGCGACCAGCGTTGAAGAAGAAACTCCCGCGCCCGCCGGCCCGCCTCCCGGCGCCGTTCGGCGTCCGGAACCAGTTCCCGAACGACGGCCTCGAGTCGGTCCGGATGAATGGCGATCGTCGGCGGAAACTCCTCCGGCCGCAGCCACCGACGCAATTCGTCCCAACCGAGCCCGCCAACGATCACCGGCTTGCCGAGTGCCGACGCCTCGGCCGCGAAACCCGCCATCGGCGTGTCGGACCAAAGCTGGTCGATGACCAAGTCACACTCCGCGATCTCATGGAGCATCTGGCCGTGCGGGACGCCGGTCACCTCCCGGTACTCGATGGGCAGTCCTTCCGCTTCCAGCCGGCGCACCACCGCGCGGATGGTTTCAGTGCCCTTGATGGCCGGACGCGATGGCCCGTGCAGGACGCGCACCCGACCGGGTTGCCGCGGCGGGGTGCGGTCGGTGATCCGCGGTTCGGCCTCCAAGGCCGCCACGTCCAAGGGCAACCCCAGCTTGAACCAGTTCAGGAACGGCCGGCTGTGGAAGTGGCCGCACAACGGGTTCTCGACCACCAGCCACGCCTGCCGCGAAATGGCCGCCACCCGACGGCGCTGGCGCCGGGTCCGTTCGATCAACCGCCGCAAACGCCCTTCGTCCACGCCATCCTCCCGGAGGATCGACCTCGCATCGCCCGCCATGATCCGGGGGCGCGAGGCCGTGCCCACGAACACATGCACCACCCGCCGGCCGAGGGCGCGCGCCAAGGCGTATTCGGCGCCGCCGCCGAAGAAGCCACGCCCACCCACCATGACGAGCGTGTCCGCCCAAGCCCAAGCCCGGAGGCAACCGAGCAGCTTGCAAACGCCGGCCACCAGCGAGCCGGCCGCGGCTCCGGGTCCGCCGGCATCTCGCGCCCGGGAGGCCCACCCGATGGCGCGCCGGAACCAGCGCCGCAGTCCCGGACCGTCCGGCAGGGGCGTGTGAAACGGGTGGTCGCGTCCGAAAAAACAACGGACCTCGGCGCCCGTCGCCGCCATCGCCCGCGCCAACCGCGAGCTGACCCCGGCGATTTCGTTCGGGGCCACCACGATCCGCCGACCCGCGAGGGGGGCGGCTTGGAGGAGCCCGGCTTGGGGCCGTTCCGCATTCATGTCACGGTCAAGTCACGCTTGGATCGGGAGCGTCACCCAAGAGACGGCCGCGGTCCAGCCGACACTCACCAAGACCGCCGGCCCCGGTCCCATCCACCCGCTCCCGCGAACCCGGGACCCAACGCTCCCGGCACATTCGGACCATGCCGACCCGGAAAGGTGCATCCGCCTTCCGTCCGCTCGATGGGTGTCCGTTCGCCTGTCCAAGGTCGGGAAGGAGCTTCCGCGCCGGCCCGCACACCGGGATTGCGCCGGCACTTTCCCGCTTCCTACAGTGCGTCCCGAATGCCATGACTCCGCGCATCAACGTCAGCTTCCTTGTGTCGCTGCTGCTGGCCGCCGGTTTTCCCGGTCTGGCGCCCGCGGCGGCTTCCCCGGCGACCGATCCCGCGAAAGTGCTGAAGCTCGCCGGACCCATCACCCGTTGGGACGAAGCGATCCCTCTCGGCAACGGCCTGACCGGCGGCCTCTTGTGGGGCGAAACCAACCAAATCCGCCTCTCGCTCGACCGCGGCGGGCTCTGGGACACGCGGCCGCATCCCATCACCACTCGCGACACCTGGGACTACGCCCATCTCAAGCAGTGGGTGGCGGAAGGAAACCAAAAGGAGATCAGCGCCCACTTCGACGCCTGCTACGACACCGACACCCACCCCACCAAGATCCCCGGCGGCCGGCTGGTGATCGACCTGCCGGCCGGCTGTTCTGTGGGCGACTTCGCGTTGGACATGCACCAAGCGATCGGCAGCGTCGAACTCCCCGGCCGCGGCGCCGCCCGGTTCCTCTTCTCGGCCACTCGACCTGTCGCGGTCGCCACTCTCCCGGTCAAACCGGTTCGCCTTCGCTTCCAGCGCCCCGAGTCGCTGTCGAAGCTCGGCTATCCCCCGGCGCGCTTCGGGCAGCGGGACGGGCTCTTCTGGATGGTGCAGGAGACCGTGGCCGACGGGCAGTACGCCGTGGTGGTCGG
>RFJD01000370.1 GCA_003695015.1 Verrucomicrobiota bacterium
ACGGACGCGCCATCCGGCATCGGGACCGGCGCGAAGCGGTTCCGCGGCTTGCCGGGGACACGTTGCGGGGCCTAAGCTGGCCGGGTTGGATGGACGCCATGAACAAGACACCCATACGCGTAGCGGTGACCGGCGCGGCCGGTCACATCGGATACTCTCTCCTGTTCCGGATCGCCTCGGGCGGCCTGTTTGGCCCGGACCAGCCGGTGGTGCTGCACCTCATCGAGATCGAGCCCGCCATGAAGGCGCTCGAGGGCGTGGTCATGGAGCTGGATGACTGCGCCTTTCCGCTCCTGAAGGGCGTGGTGCCGACCGCGGACCTGGACGAGGGCTTCAAGGACGTGAACTGGGCCCTGCTGGTGGGCAGCGTGCCCCGCAAGGCCGGCATGGAACGCAAGGACCTGCTCGGCATCAACGGCAAGATCTTCGTCGGTCAGGGCAAGGCCCTCGCCAGAAACGCCGCCTCCGATGTCCGGATTCTGGTTGTCGGCAACCCCTGCAACACCAACGCCCTCATCGCCAAACACCACGGGCGCGACATCCCCGCCGACCGCTGGTTCGCCATGACGCGGCTGGACGAGAACCGCGCCAAAACCCAGCTCGCCCGCAAGGCCGGGGTGGATGTCACCGAGGTCACGAACATGGCCATCTGGGGCAACCACAGCTCGACCATGTACCCGGATTTCTTCAACGCCCGCATCCAAGGCCGCCCGGCCGTCGAGGTGATCGGCCATCGCGGATGGCTCGAGGGCGAGTTCATCACCACCGTCCAGCAGCGCGGCGCCGCCATCATCAAGGCCCGGGGCGCCTCGAGCGCGGCCAGCGCCGCCAACGCCGCCATCGACACCGTCCAGTCCCTCATCTCCCCCACCCCCGCCGGCGACTGGCACAGCGTCGCCGTCTGCTCCGACGGCAGTTACGGGGTCGAACCCGGCCTCATGTGCTCCTTCCCCGTCCGCAGCGACGGCGCCAAGTGGGAAATCGTCCAAGGCCTCGAGCTGAACGACTTCAGCCGCGCCAAGATCGAGGCCTCGGTCAACGAGTTGAAGGAAGAACGGGCGATGGTCGCCGAGTTGCTGGCCGACTGAGCGCTCGGAAGAACCAGCCTCCTGACGCGGAAGCCCGGCTTCGGCCGGGCTTTTCCGTGCGGAACGCGCCTCCGGCGAACCCTACCAGCCCAACGAGAACACCGCGTACTCGGCCAGGTTCAGGATCGCCCCCGGGAACAACCCCAGCCACAGCAGCACCAAAAGGCTGAAGATCACCGACGCCTTGGTCAGCGGCGCCAGATGGATCGGCCGGGAGGCGGCCGCGGAATCCTCTTCGACCGGCGCCCAGTAGATGGTCCGAACCACGTTCAGGTAGAAGTACAGGGCCACCACCGCGCCGGCCACCGCCAACCGCAACGCCCACGGCTGAAAGGGATAGTCCGCGCCCCCCGCAATCAGCGCCTTGAACACCAGCAACTTGCCGAAGAAACCGGCCGCGGGAGGCAGCCCCGCCAGGGAAATCATGGACAACGCCAGCGTGGCCGCCAGCAAGGGCGACCGCCGATGCAGCCCGGCCAGGATGCAGGTTTCGTCCTCCCGCCCCGGACACCGTGCCAGGCACAGCACCATGAAGGCTCCCATCACGCCGTACAGGTAGCTCGCCAGGTAGAACAGCACGGCGACGAGCCCGTCCCGGGTCGGCGAAGCCGCCGCCAGCAGCAGGAAACCGGCGTTGACGATGCTCGAATAACCCATCAGCCGCCGGAAGTTCTTCTGCGGAATGCCGGCCAGCGCGCCGTGGAGGATGGTCAGCAAGGCCAGCACCACCAAGGCCGGCTCCCACCAGTCCGCCAGCGCCCCCACGCCCGCATGCAGCAGCCGGATCAACAACACAAACCCCGCCGCCTTCGATCCGACCGCCAAAAACGCCGCCGTCGGCACCGGCGCCCCTTGATACACGTCCGGCACCCAGATCTGGAACGGGACCACCGCGATCTTGAATCCCACCCCCACGAAGACCAGCAACAGACCCACCTGCAACAGCCGGTTGCTCGTCAAATCCCCCGCCCGGGCGGCCAGCTCGCGGAAGTTCAATGTCCCCGCCGCGCCGTAGATCAGCGCGATCCCGTAAACCAGAAACGCCCCCGCCAGCGCCCCGATCACGAGGTACTTCATCCCCGCCTCCAGTGAGCGCACCCGCCACCGCTGGTAGCTGACCAGGACGTAGAAGCAGACGCTCATCAACTCGAAGGCGACAAACAGGACGACGAAATCCTGCGCCGAGGCCGCCAGCATCATCCCCGCGAGGGCGAACAGCGTCAGGGCGTAGTACTCCCCCACCCCCGACCCGAACCGGTCGGCGAATTCATAGGCCATCACCAGCACCAACAGGGCGGCGATGAGGAACAGTCGCTTGAAGTAAAGGGCGAATTCGTCCAGCACGTAGGCGCCGCCGAACGCCTCGACCCGGCCGTCGAACAACAGGGCGAAACTGCCCAGGAAAATGGCGCCGACGAACACCGCCGCCACCAACCCCAGCCGACGTTTGTCTTCGCCGGTGGTCCAAAACTCCATCAGCAGGATGGCCAGCGCGGCCCCCACCATCGCCAGTTCCAGACTCAGCGCGCCCAATCCCATCATCGCCTCCCTTCCTGCTCGGTGTCGAAGGCCAGCATGCCGGGGCTCGCTGCGACGGGCATCGGCGCCACCGGCTCCTCGGCCGTCGGTTGAACCCGCGCGACCGCCGTTCCCGCCGGCCGGGCCTTGTCCGTGATCGCCCTGGGCCAGAGCCCGAACCAGATCAACCCCGCCGCCAGCAGCGCATACGGCAGCCGATACCACCAGTGGCCCACGTCCGGCTCCTTCTCGAGTCGTTCCGGCGCCGTTCCGTGCACCACCAACCGGATCGTCCGCAGCATGTACACCCCGGCCAGAATCATCGCCCCCCACATCGCCGCGGCCGTCCACCACCACGACTGCCCCGAGGCGGCCACGAACACGTGCACCTCGCCCATGAAACCGGCGAACCCCGGCACCCCGCAGCCGGCCAGCAAACCCAACGCCAGCATGCCGCCCGCAAACGGCATCACCTGCAACAGCCCGCCATAACGCTCCATCAGCGTCGAGCCGATCCGTTGCCGCAGCCAGCCGTTCAGCCCGTACAACAACGCCGAGTTCAACCCGTAGGCCACCATCACGAGGACCGCCCCGGCCGTGCCGGCCGCCGTGCCGCACGCCACCCCCAGGAACCCGAAGCCGATGTGGGCCACGCTCGCATAACCGGCCAGCAGGTTCAGATCGTTCTGCCGCAACGCCACCCAGCCGGCGTACAGGATGTTGCCCAGCGCCAGCCAGCCGAGCCACGGCAGCCAGAAGGCCGCCCCGTCCGGCAACATCGGCGTCGCCACCCGGATCAGGCCGTACAA
>RFJD01000371.1 GCA_003695015.1 Verrucomicrobiota bacterium
AGCCGGGGAATGACCCGCCGAGGGGCGGCCATCCGAAGCGCGAAGCCGTGGCGAACGCCGATGCAACCATGATCCGGACGGTGGGTCTCGAGAAGACCTACCGCTTGGGCGAACACAACCTGGTTCATGCCCTGCGCGGCGTGGACCTGGAGGTGAACCAAGGCGACTACGTCGCCATCATGGGGCCCTCCGGCTCGGGCAAGTCCACCATGCTCAACCTGTTGGGATGTCTGGACCGCCCCACCGGCGGGCGGTACTTCCTGGGCGGGGAGGACGTGTCGCAGATGGACGACGACCGGCTCTCGGAGATTCGCGGGCGGCGGATCGGGTTCATCTTTCAGTCCTACAACCTCATCGCCCAACTCACGGTCCTGGAGAACATCCAGGTGCCGTTGATCTACCAAGGGGTGAACCTCCACCAGTACGAGGACCGTTGCCGGGAGCTGGCCCGCATGGTGGGCTTGGAGGACCGGCTGGACCACCGGCCCAACCAGCTTTCCGGCGGCCAGCAACAACGCGTCGCCATCGCGCGGGCCTTGGTCAACGATCCGCTCATCATCCTGGCCGACGAGCCGACCGGCAACCTCGACTCCCGCACCGGCACCGAGGTGCTGGACCTCATCGACCAGCTCAACGCCGCCGGCAAGACCATCGTGCTGGTCACCCACGACGATCACGTGGCCGAACGCGCCCGGCGGGTCATTCACATGAAGGACGGCCGGATCGACCGGGAGGTGGTGAACCGGTCCGCCTCCGTTGGAGCCTGAGCCATGTTCCGCCTGCAATTCGTCAGCACGGTCAAGTTGGGCGTCAAGAGCCTGATGCTGCACAAGCTGCGGTCGGTGTTGACCATGCTGGGCATCATCTTCGGCGTCTGCTCGGTCATCGCCATGCTGGCCATCGGCGAAGGCGCCTCCTACGAGGCCCAGGAACGGATCAAGCGGCTCGGCAGCAACAACATCCTCATCAACAGCATCAAACCGGCCGAGGAGGCCAAGCAGGCCAGTGCCGCCCAGCGCAGCTTCGTGCTCGATTACGGTCTGACTTACAAGGATGCCGCCCGTCTGCAGAGCATCCCCGGCGCCAAGCGGGTCCTGCCCATGCGGATCGTTCGCGACAACGTCCGCTTCGGCCGGACCGAGGTCCCCTGCCAGATCATCGGCACCCTGCCCTATTACCCGGAGGTGGTGGGGATGGAGCTGGTCAGCGGCCGGTTCCTCTGTGAACTGGACGAGATGTACCAGAACAACGTCTGCGTGCTGACCGTCGGGCTCGCCCATCGCTTGTTCCCTTACCAGAACCCTTTGGACCAGTCGGTGCGCATCGACGCCTTCTACTACCGGGTCGTCGGGTTGGTGCGGGAGACCGGAACCGCGGAGCAACGCCCCCAGACGGGCCAGTCCGAAGGCGAACCGCTCGACAACAACGTTTACATTCCCCTGTCCACTTCCCGTTCGCGGTTCGGCGAGGTGTTGATCTCGCGCCGCTCGGGCAGCTTCAGCGCCGAACGGATCGAGCTGCATCGCATCACCGTCCAGATGGAAAAAACCGAGCAGGTCGAGGTGGCCGACCCCCAAATCCGGCTGGTTCTGGACAAGTACCACGACCAGAACGATTACGAGATCATCGTGCCGCTGGAGCTGCTGCGGCAGGCGGAGGCCACCAAGCGGATGTTCAACATCGTGCTGGGGTCCATTGCCGCCATTTCCCTGCTCGTCGGCGGCATCGGCATCATGAACATCATGCTGGCCACCGTCACCGAACGGACCCGGGAGATCGGCATCCGCCGGGCGCTGGGCGCCAAGAAGCGTGACATCGTCACCCAGTTCCTGGTGGAAACCGTCGTGCTCTCGGTCGGCGGCGGCCTCATCGGCGTGGCGGTGGGCCTGACCCTGCCGTTCATCGTCACCCAGCTCACGGACATGAAGACCATCGTCACCATCCCGGCCGTGTTGCTGGCCTTCGGCATCTCGGGCGCGGTGGGCATCATCTTCGGCCTGTATCCGGCCCGGGCGGCGGCGGAGCTGGATCCCATCGAGGCGCTCCGCCACGAGTGAGGTCGGGGACCGCCGGCGGGACGGCAGTCTCGGAGGGGCGGGACGTTGCGCCGCGCAGGGCGCTCGGCTAGGCTGGTGGCCATGGGCAAGGCGAGTTCCTCCATGGGTCTGTTGGCGGCGCTGGCGCTGTTGCTGGCGGCCGGTTGTTCCGGCCCTCCTGAAGGGGATGGCGAGGATGTGGCGTTGTTGCAGGAGGCGGAACGGGTGTTGGACATCGACCCCCGGCGGGCGATCGAGTTGCTCGAGCTGGCCCTCGAGAAGAATCCGCGTCTGGCCGAGGCGCACCGGCTCCTGGGGTCGTTGTGGGCCCAGACCACCACCAACAACGTCGAGGCCATCTACCATTTTCAGAAGTTCCTGGCCCTGGCCGGAAAGCCGAATCGCTGGGAGGCCACCGTACGGTCGCGGATCGACGCCTGCCGCCAGCGGCTGGTCCAGGAGGAACTCCTCCGCCTGACCGGCGCGGCCTCGCTGCGTCCCATCCAGCGGTTGCAGGTTCAGTTGGACGACGCACGCCGGAGCAACGAAGTGTTGCGGGCGACCGTGTTGGCGTTGCAGGCGCAACTGGCCGAGGCCACCAACCTGCTCGCCCAAGCCGGTTTGGCGGGCCGGGGGCCGGCCGCCTCAGCCGCCGCGGATCGCCGGGCCACGCCGACGCCGGCGACCGCGGGAGCGGCCCGGGGAGCCCGTCCGGCGCCGGCCGCCGGGGGTTCCCGCGCCGAGCCGCCGGCCGCCGCCACCCACCGGGTCCGCCGCGGCGAAACGCTCATCGGCATCGGCCGGATGTACGGCTTTTCCCTTGCGGAAATGAAGGCGGCCAACCCGGGCATCGACCACGACCGGCTGCAGGTGGGCCAGGTCATCCGGCTGCCGCGGCCGGTGCGCTAGCCCGGCGGCGGGCCGGAGAGCCGCGCCGGGGTGGCGTCGGAACCGGCCCTGAAGTAAGTTGGGCGCCGCATGTGGCGACGGCTCTATTTCCCGCTGGTTGCCCTGTTTTGGGTGATCATGAACGTGCTGCTCTGGCGGTCGGAGATGGGGGATCCGACCGGCTTGGGGCAGCCGTTGGCCGTCGAAGCCGTCTGGGACCGCATCCTCACCGCCCCCGACGAATCGCCCCTCGTCATCTATCAGAAGGACCGCCGGGTGGGCCGCTGCCGCTGGCTGCCCACCGTCGGCGAGGAAATGCCCGCCGCCTCCGCCGAGGGGACGGAATTCGCCCCGGAAGGGCGCGTGGACCGGATCACCGGTTACCGGCTGGACTTCGACGGCACGCTCCGTTGGGGGGAGAATCCGGGACCGCCGTGGCGGTTTCACTGGGAGATCGAGTTTGATCCGGACAAGCGTTGGAAAACCATCCGCCTCGAACTGACGCGGCGTCCGGCCCGCTGGGAGGTCAGCACCGACGCCGCCACCGAACAGGTCACCCTGCGCGTCGGGGATGGTCCGGAGGCGTGGACCCGGACCTTCGACCCGGAGGAGCTGCGCAGTCCGGCGGCCATCCTGCGCAAGCTCGGGTTGCCCGCGCCGTTGGGCGGTTGGGTGGCCTCGATGGGGCAATGGATGCCCGCCGGCCGAGCCGGCTGGCGGCTGGACCTCCAATGGGAGGCCTATCAGGACTGGATCCGCCTGGCCCACGCCCGCACCCGCGTTTACCGCCTGCGCGCCCGCCTCTTCGAGGATCAGTACATCGAAGTGTTGCTGAGCCGGGTGGGCGAAATCCTGAAGGTCGAGTTGCCCGGAGACATCCGGCTGCTGAACGAGGGGTTCACCTGGGGACGCTGAACGCCATGATTGTCCTTTCCCATCTGGTCAAACGGTTCGGCGATCTGGTCGCCGTGGACGATCTCTCGCTCGAGGTGAACCCCGGCGAGTTCTTCGCCCTGCTGGGGCCCAACGCCGCCGGCAAAACGACGACCATCCGGATGCTGGTGGGCCTGATCCGCCCGACCTCCGGCTCGGCGCGGGTGGCGGGTTGGGACGTCCAGACCCAGGCCCTCGAGGCGCGCCGCCATCTCGCTTACGTGCCGGACTTTCCGTTCCTCTACGAGAA
>RFJD01000372.1 GCA_003695015.1 Verrucomicrobiota bacterium
CCGCCCAACAGCCCCCAGCCCCACCACCACACCGCCCGGGCCGAAATCCAGCCCGCCGGGATGGGCCGGGTGGGACGGTGCCGACGGTCGAATGCCTCGTCGAACGCGTCATTGAGGAACATGCCGCCGAGGTAAACGGCACTGACTCCCGCGCACAGCAGCAAGAAGCGATCCAGCGGCCCGTTGCCGCCCAGCAACCACCCGGCCAGGCAGTTGGACCACACGGTGGGGAGATTGGACACCCGGCCCAACACGGCCAGCGTGCGCCAGAAACCCGGGGCTGATTCCCGCCGTTGCATCGCGCGCCTAGGAAACCACCGGACCCGGCTGCGGGGCAATCGCCCCGACGTCACCCCGGACACCCGCCGGCTCAAGCAATGCCGCGACGTTCGCTCAGGGCCACCTGCGCCCGCAGGAGGTCGTGCAACGTCACCAAGCCGATGATGCGGCCGTCGGCGTCGGTCAACGCCACCATGTTGGCCGAGGAAAGAATGAGGCTGGTTTCCAGCTCCCGGATGGTCTGGTTGGCGCGGCAGGTGATGAGTTCCTCGAGCTTGGGCGGCCGGTTCTCGGCCAGGGCTTCCTCCGCCTCCTGCCGGCGCAACACCCCGGCCGGCTTGCCGTCCAACACCACCGGCCAGCGCTCGTACGGATGATCCTTCAGCGCCTGTCGCAGGGTTTCAGGCGAAAGGTCGCGAAGGACGACCGGCTGGAAGTTGGCGATCGCCGAGACGGGAAGCTGTTCCCAACTGCGCAGGTCGCGCGGTGGAATCACGCGGTCCAGCCGGTGGCCGTCCTGATGCAGCAGGTCGTCGTAGAAGTTGTGGGGAAAGAACCGGCGCGCCAGGCTGCTGCTGATCAGGGCGCCGATCATCAACGCCGGCACCAGACTGAACTCGTGGGTCATCTCGAACACGATCAAGATGCCGGTCATCGGCGCCCGGACCACCGCGTTCAGGCAGGCGCTCATGCCAACCACCGCCAAAGCCAGTTGATCCCCCGGCGTGAGCGGAATCACCGTCCCGGCCAACCCGGCCATCGCCACGCCCGCCATGCCTCCCAGGAACAGCGTCGGCGAGAAAATCCCGCCGGAGCCGCCGAACCCGTAGCAGGCCACCGTGGCAACCAGCTTGGCTCCCAGCAACAACAAGGCCGTCCGCCACATCAATTGATGGTCCAGGGCCGCAGACAAGTCGTCGTAACCCAGGCCGAACACCCCCAGCCGGCCGGTCTCGTAAAACACCGCACATCCCAGCACCCAGGTGAGCAGCCCCCCCAAGGCCGGATGAGCCCAGTCCGGCAGCCAGTTCATGCGCCGCTCGCGTTCCCGCAACCACAGCGTGCCCCCGTGAAACAACACCCCCACCAACGCCCCGACCGCCGCCACCACGGGCGTCAACAGGTACGCCTGCCAATGAGGCGCCGTCGCCCCCTTCAGGATGAACGCCGGCTGGGGACCGATGATCCCGTGAACCACAAACGCCCCCAGCACCGAGGCCAACAGGACCGCCCCCAGGAACCGGCTGTTGAGGTCGGCGATGATCTCCTCGAGCACGAAGGTGATCGCGGCCAATGGCGTGTTGAACGCGGCCGCCAGGCCGGCGGCGGCGCCGGCGGCCGCGGCCTGCTGCCGGTTCTGCTTCGCCTCACCCAAAAACCCGCCCAGTTGGGACGACAAGCCGCCGGCGATCTGCACCGACGGCCCCTCCCGGCCGAGACTGCATCCCCCGCCCACACTCACCGCTCCGGCCACGAACTTCACCCACACCGTCCGCCAGGGCACGTAGCCGAAGTCCTTCCAGAAGGCCATCTTCAGTTGGGGAATCCCGCTGCCGGCCGCCTCCTTGCAAAACCGGCTCAGCAGCCACCCGGAAATCAACGACGCCGCCAGGACCGTGACCAGCGACCACAGGGCAAATTGCCCGAAATCCAACTCCGCCGCCCGGCCGTAGGTCTGCCGGAAAATGAGGTGCACCGCCAGTTGGAACGCCGTGGCCGCCGCTCCCGCCCCCAGACCATAGACACAGGTTGCCAGCAGCTCCCGGGGCTTCTCCGTCATCCCCCCCATGAACCGCCGCAACCCGCCGGACAGGGACCCCAAAACGCTCATGCCACAAGGCGCCTCCCGCCGCCGGAGGATCGTCGTGTCTGAGCTTTCGATGCTCCCATCATCGGGGTTGAGCTTACCACGTGCCACCGCCCGATTGACAAGGCTTCGGCCCCGAAAACCCCGGTCCGGCCCGGCCGGCCACGCTCCTTTGCCGGCCTTCCCCACGTCGCCGCCGCCGTCTCCCGGCGCTTCCCAGCCCCCGCTGGTGCCGCAACTCCCGCACCCACGCAAGTTCCACGGCCAACGCGGCTTGACAGATTCCGTAATGCCCCTTAAGAAACCGCCCGTCCACTGAGTAGCCATGGAAAGCGCGGTCGGCCTTGGAGGCGGACGATCCCATGGGCGGCAGTGGACAGGATGAGATGTCCGCCTCCCCGTGGGCACGGCCGCGCTTTCATAAAACGAAGCAAGACCAACGGTTCAACAGCAATCGGTTATGAAAGATCCGCAGAAACCGCGGCTCAGCCCGCGTCTGTTCGTGCTGGGTCTGGCTGCGAGTGGCGCGCTGAGCGTCCTCCAAGCCCAGGCCCCCGTTGAAGTCAACATCGACTTCAATTCCGACCCCATCGCCGCCGGCGACTTCTCGTTCGTCAGCACCGAAACCACGCCTTGGCGTGCCGAGGGCGGGGTGAACAACTCCGGCTACCTGGCCATCACCGATGCCCGGGGAGGCCAAAACACTCACATCGCCTTCAAGGACTACACCCCGGGGCTGGTGGTCAAAGCCTTCACCTTCGAATGCGACCTCCGCATCGGCGGCGGCACCGAACGGCCGGCCGACGGCTTTAGCCTCAACTACGTCTCCGCGGACGATCCGCTCATCACTGACATCGAGGCCGGCACCAACCCGAGCGGGTCCCGGTACTCCGGCACGGACACCGAGACCAGCCTGCCCGAGGAAGGCGCCCGCACCGGTCTGGGCATCGGTTTCGACACTTGGCAAAGCGCCACCATCAACGGTGTCCAGGACGTCGTCGGCATTAGTGTCCGGGTCAATGGCGAGCTGAAGTTCCAGCTCCCCGTGCCCTTGGAGCCGGGCAACGTGTTCCCCGGCGGCAACTCCGACGAGGCCCCCTACCGGAACCTGCCGGTGGACGATGCCAACTACAAGAAGTCCATGCAGACCGGCGCCCTCACCGACGAAGACCTCAACTACGACGGAACCGTGGACGCCAACGACTGGAACACGCCCCAGCCCGACTACTTCCCGGGTGACACCGAGTGGCCCAAATGGGTGAAGAACCTCACCTGGGAACACTTCAAGGCCGAGGTCACCGAGACCGGCCACGTCAAGATCTGGTGGAAGGACGTCGAGCTGACCCCTGAAGGCGGTTTGGAAACCGGCTTCTCGCCCATCCCCGGTCGGATCGTCTTCGCCGGTCGCACCGGCGGCGCTTGGGAGGCGCATCACGTGGACAACATCCACATGACCCTCATCCCGGCCGAGGCACTCCTGATCGGCAATGCCACCGCCACCCCCATCGGGTTCAGCGTCAGTGTCGTGGACTCGGGCCCCTCGGTCCTGGATCCGGACAGCATCCAGATCGAGCTGGACGGCAATCCGGTGACGCCGGACACCATCAGCAAGCAGGACGGCACCACCACCATCAGTTGGCAGGATCCGGCCAATCCCATGGCGCCGGGTTCCACCCACACCTTGACGGTCACCGTGAAGGACACCCGCGGCGTCGAGGTCTCCGACACCCGTGAGTTCACCGTGCCGGACTACGTCACCCTCCCGCCGGAGTTCAAAGTGGCCGGCGCCTCCGATCCGGGCTTCGACCTGGACCTCTACTACCTCGACCACAACGTCGGCAACTCCGTTGCCCGCGCCGAACGCCAGCTCCATGGCGATCTGGGCGAAAACTTCGCCTACGACGACATCAACTTCGTTCGGATCGACAGCACGGTGGTGGACACCGTGATCAACTTCTCCCAGGACAACGGGGACTTCATCACCCCCGAGCAGAACGGTGTCTTCATTGAGGCCAACGGCAAACCCGACGCCCGCATCCCGGGCCTCAACTGGGTCGAGCTCCAAGAGAACGATGCCTGGCGGGACAACCTCGCCATCCGCATCAAGACCGTCCTGCACTTCCCCAAGCAGGGCATCTACACCCTGATCTTCAACAGCGATGACGGCTTCCGCACCATCGCCCACAAGAACTACCGCGAGCAGCTCAACTCGCTGATCCTCTCGCAGTTCGACGGCGGCCGCGGAGCCAGCGACTCGGCGGTGACCCTCTACATCGCCGAGCCGGGCTACTACCCGGTCAGCACCGTCTGGTTCGAGGGTCAGGGCGGGGCCAACCTCGAATGGTCGGCCATCACCATGGACTCCAACGGCCAGCGGTTGTTGATCAACGACACCGA
>RFJD01000373.1 GCA_003695015.1 Verrucomicrobiota bacterium
CGGGCGGATTCGAAGGAGCCGTTGACCACGAGGTTGGTCGTCGTGGGCTGACCCAAGGCCAAGCCTCCAACCATCGCCAGAGCGAGCCAAGCGGGAGTTCGCGATTTCATGACGGGTCTCGATTCGAGGTGGACGAGAGCCGGTTCAGCGTCCCGGTCCGGAGGCCATGCCCGAACCAAGCGCATCGCCCCGCATCGTCGTTTCGCCAAAGCCAGCCAACCGGGTCCACCGTGGAATTCACGGGGGAAGATTGCTCCGGCGGCGGTCGGCGTGCCAGACCGAAGCCGTCCCCGCCCGGGCCCGGCAGCTCAGCGAAGCAGGCGCCGGTAGAGCGCGACGTACTCCCGCGCGGCCCGCCGCCAACCCACATCCGCCTGCATGCCGCGACGGCGGAAGGCGACCAGCGTCTCGGGTTGGGCGTATAGCTCGAGGGCCCGCCGGATCGCGGCGGCGAGGGCCGCGGCGGTTGGTTCGCGGAACTTGATGCCCGTGGCCCGTTCCGGATCGTCCTCCTCGTCCACCACGGCGTCGTCGAGGCCGCCCACGGCGTGGACGATCGGCACCGTGCCGTAGCGCAGGCTGTACATCTGGTTCAGCCCGCAGGGTTCGTAGCGGGAGGGCATCAGGTAGAAGTCCGCCCCGGCCTCGATGCGATGGGCGAGCCCTTCATCCCGGCCTTGGACGAAGCGGAAGCGATCCGGCCAACGCTGTTGCGCCACACGGGCCAGTTCCTCGAGGCGCGGATCACCGCTGCCGAGCAGGACGTACTGCCAGGGCTCGTCGGCCAGGAGTTCCCACGCCTGCAGGATCAGATCGATGCCCTTCTGGTGTTCGAGCCGGCTGATGGTGCCGAACAACGGCGTCTGCGGCGCCTCCGGCAGCTCCATTTCCCGTTGAAGGGCGGCTTTGCAGACGGCCTTGCCCTCCAAGTGCCCGGCATCGTAGGCCGCCGGCAGGTGGGGGTTGGCGCGCGTCTGCCAAACGTCTTCGTCGATGCCGTTGAGGATGCCGGACAACGCCCGCCGCCGCGCCCTCAGGACCCCGTCCAAACCCGCCCCGAACTCCGGGGTGGTGATCTCCCGGGCATAGCGCGGGCTGACGGTCGTGACCGCGTCCGCAAACACGATGCCGGTCTTCAGCAGGTTGACGTCGCCGTAAAACTCGCAGGCCTGGTGGTGGAAGTAGTAGGCCGGCAGGCCCGTCAGCGCGAATTGATGCGCGGCGGCGCGCCCTTGGAAGACGAGGTTGTGAATGGTGAACACCGTCCGCGGGACCTGTTCCCAGAACTCGTACCAGCCGCGGTGCCGGATCAACAGCGGGATCAGGCCGGTCTGCCAGTCGTGGGCGTGGACGATCGCGGGCGCCAGCTCCAGCCGCCGCATCGCCTCGACCACCGCGCGGGAAAAGAAAACAAACCGCGCGAAGTTGTCCGGATAGGCCGCCCGACCGGTCGGCGTGTGGACGTCGTAGAGTCCCTCGCGGTCGAAGAACGGATCGTGCCGGACGAACCACACCGCCAGCCGCTTGCCCAAATCCAGCCGGTGGACCGTCGCGATCAGCGGGCTTCCCCCGATGTCGATCTCCACCGCCCCCGCCGCCGGCAGATCCGCGGTTTCGGGAAAGGCTTCCCGCACACAACGGTACCATGGTGTGAACACATGGACCTCATGGCCCGCCCGGGCGAGGTACTTGGCCAAGGCGGCGGTCATGTCGGCCAGACCGCCGGTTTTCGAGTAGGGAAACAGCTCGCTGCTGGCGATCAGGATGCGCACGCAGTCCTCCTTGCGGTCCTCACGGACCGATCACCTCCGCGCCCAGGTACGGGCGGAGGGGTTCCGGGATCACGATGCGGCCGTCGGCCTGCTGGCAGTTCTCGAGAAGAGCCACATACAATCGGGCCAACGCCGTGCCGCTCCCGTTGAGGACATGCGGAAACCGGTTCTTGCCATCGACGGCGCTCTTGAACCGCAGGGCCATCCGGCGGGCTTGAAAGTCTTCGCAGTTCGAGCAGCTCGACACCTCGAGGAACTGCCCCTGACCGGGCGCCCAGACCTCGATGTCGTAGGTCTTGGCCGCAGCAAACCCCATGTCGCCCGTGCAGAGCAGGACGGTCCGATAGGGCAGCCCCAGCCGCTGCAACACCCGCTCGGCGTCGGCCACCATCGATTCGAGCTCCTCGTACCCGTGGTCCGGATGCACCACCTTGATCAGCTCGACCTTGTCGAACTGGTGGACGCGGATCATGCCGCGGGTGCCCACGCCGGCCGCCCCGGCCTCGGCCCGGAAACACGGGCTGTAGGCCACGTAGCGGATGGGCAGGTCGGCCTCGGCCAGGATTTCCTCCCGGTGGATGTTGGCCACCGGCGCCTCGGCGGTGGGGATCAGATACAGCCGTCCCAGCGTCTCCGCGTCCAGTCCCTCCTGCACCGCGTAAGCCTGGTCCTCGAACTTGGGGAACTGCCCCACGCCAAACATGCAGTGGCGCCCCACCACAAACGGGGGCGAAACCTCCGTGTAGCCGTGCTCGCGGACGTGCAGATCGAGCAGGAACTGGATCAACGCCCGCTCCAATCGCGCCCCCCAGCCGGTGTAGAGCAGGAACCCGCTGCCCGCCAACTTGGCGCCCCGGGCAAAGTCCACCAGCCCCAGCCGCTCACACAACTCGGTGTGGGGCCGCGGCTCGAAGTCGAACTGCCGGCGCTCGCCCCATTCGCGCACCACCACGTTGCCGTCGGCGTCCGCGCCCACCGGCACGCTCTCATGCGGCAGGTTCGGCAGACGGCTCATCAGCTCCTCGAAGCGGGCCTCGACCTCCTTGAGCTCGCGCTGCATCGACTCGATGCGGTCGCCCAACTCGCGCACCGCCTGCTTGCGGGTCTCGGCCTCCTCGAACCGTTTCTGGCCCATCAGGGCGCCGATTTCCTTCGAGGCGCGTTTCCGTTCGGCCTGCAACCCTTCCGACTCGGCAATGAGCGCCCGCCGCCGCCGGTCCAGCTCGAGCAGGTCGTCGATGAACCGCTCGTCCCCGCCGTGCCGGCTGGCCAGTCGTTCGCGCACCCAGTCCGGGCGCTCGCGCACCACTCTCACGTCCAACATGGGCGCATTATTCGGGCCCGCGCGCAAAGGGCACAAGGCGGAAGCGGCTTTGCGCTTGAGACGGGCCCGAACCGCGCCGAATAGTGGCGCCATGAGCAAGGCCACCGATGTCCGCGTGCGGGCGGTGCGACTGCACTTCCTGCCTGTGGAGACCCGGGTGCCGTTGAAGTTCGGCCCCGAAACGCTGACGCATGTCACCTGCGCCCGCGTGGCGGTGCGGATCGAGGACCGCCAGGGCCGCACGGCGATCGGCTGGGGCGAAACGCCGCTCAGCGTGCAGTGGGTCTGGCCCTCGGAGCTGGCTTATGAAGACCGGCGGCGGCGGCTGGTCGCCTTTTGCGAGGAACTCGCCCAAGCTTGGAGCGGGTTCGACATGGCCGGGCACCCGCTGGAAGTGGGCCACGAATTCCAAGTCCAGGTCCTGCCCGAGCAACTGCGCCGGGCCAA
>RFJD01000064.1 GCA_003695015.1 Verrucomicrobiota bacterium
AGGCAGGATGCCTGCTCCACAATCCGGAGATGGGCGGCCTCTTCAACCCATCACTCTTCAACCTTTCAACCCACCACGCCAACACCCCCCACCTCCTGAGGTCGGTGGCCACCTCCTCACGTCGGTGGGCTACAGCGCCGCCGCAAAACAGCGACCGAGCGCCTGGCCTGGCATGAGGTGAAGTCGGCGGTGATCCATCGGCTCGAGCACCGGGTGAGCACGGGCAAGGCCCCGGTCGCCGGCGGCTCAGTCGTGGGTGATGGCCCGCAAACGCTGCTCGATTTCCTGCCGGAACCGCTCCCGCTCGGCGTCGTCCAGCTCCGGCGGGACGAAGACCGGTTCGCCGATGAACACCCGCACCCGCCCGAAAGGCGCCGGAATCTGGAACCGGTCCCAGCTCCGCGTCTGAAGCTTCCAATCCAGTTGATAACTGACCGGCACCACGGCGAAGCCGGTGGCCGCCGCCAACCCCACCACCCCGGGCTGAAGGCGGTAACGCGGCCCGCGCGGTCCGTCCGGCGTCACGGCCAGATCGAATCCCTGCTCCGCCATGCTGGTCATCTCCAGCAACGCTTGGGCGCCCCGCCGGCTGCTCGAGCCCCGCACCGGCCGCACCCCGAACAACTCCAGCACGCGCGCCAGCATGCCGCCGTCCCGGCTGGCGCTGACCAACGCCGCCAGCCGCCGTCCCGGCGCCACCTGCCTCATGTACCGCCGGTAAACCATCAGCGAAAGCGCCAGCCGGTTGTGCCAGATCACGAAAATCGCCGGGTGGTTCGCCAGGTAACGGCGCGCCTGCTCGGCGTCCTGCAACTGGTAGCGCAGCGTCCAATCCACCACCCGCACCGCCGAGTAGATCAGCCGGGCCAACAGCCGACCCCGCCAGGTCGCCCGGTGCGGCACGACCACCCCCGGGCCCGTCCGGGAACGTTTCTGGGAAGCGGCGCCGTTCATCCCCGTTTCTTCAACGCGGCCCGCACCAGGTCCTCCACCAGGGCGTCCGGTCCCAGCACCACCGCCGCCGCCTTCACCGACTCGTGCGCCTCGGCCTGTTTGAAGCCGAGCGCCATCAACGCCAGCACCGCGTCGTTCACCTTTTGATCCTGCTCGCTCAAACCGCGCTTCTCGCTGCTGGCCTCCCACGCCCCGGCGGCGCCGATCTTGTCCCGCAGTTCCACCACGATCCGCTCCGCCGTCTTGCGCCCCACCCCGCTGATCCGCGACAGCGCCTTCACGTCCCCCTCGGCCACCGCGCCCCGAAACGCCTTGGGGCTCATCCCGCTGAGGATGTTCAGCGCCATCTTCGGCCCCACGCCGGTCACCGTCCCGATCAACAGCCGGAACAACTCCCGCTCCGCCTCGCTGGCAAACCCGTACAACACATGGGCGTCCTCCCGCACGGCCAGATGCGTGAAAAGCTGGACCTCCTCGCCCGGCGGCGGCAGCCGGTCATACGAGGACAACGGAATCAACACCTCGTAGCCGACGCCGTGGACGTCGATCGTCACCTGCGTCGGCAGTGCGCTCACCAACCGGCCTCGCAAAAACGTGATCATGTGCTTGCTCTCCTTGCGGCCGCTGCCGCCTCACAACCGCTGCGGTCCCGACCGGGCCAACCGTTTTTGTTCCTGGGCAAAGGCCAGCGCCAGCGCCAGCGCATCCGCGGCATCCGGCGGCGGTGCTTCCGCCAGGCCCAGCATCCGCTGCACCATGCGCGCCACCGCCTCCTTGCCGGCACCGCCGTAGCCCACGATCGCCTGCTTCACCTTCCGCGGCGCCAGTTCGTAAACCGCCAACCCCGCGGCGGCCACCATCGCCAGGCACGCCCCGCGCGCCTCGCCCATGATCAACGCCGTCCGCACGTTGCGCGCGTGAAACAGCCCCTCGACCGCGCACGCCTCCGGGCCGAACCGCCCCAGCACGTCCCGGGTGCCCTCGGCGATCCGCAACAGGCACTGGGTCCGGCTCCAACCGGCCGGGCACCGCAACACCTCGAAATGCCGGCAGACCGGCCCCTCCGGGGTCAGCTCGACGACGCCCAAACCCGTGCCCCGCAACGAGGGATCCACCCCCAGGATGACCCGGGCCGGTTCTTCTGCGACCCCGGGCCCGCCGGGGACCGGATCCGGCCGGCGGCCGGCCGGTTTGCGGCCGGCCAGCCGTTGTTGCATGGCTTCGAGTTGGCGCGGCGAAATGCCCACACGCCGAGGCTGCCAGACCGACCGGTTTCCCGCCAGCCCCGGCTCGGGCCGGACGGGCCGCGCCGCCGCGCGGCCGCCAGGGCGCAAGGGGCTTCAGCGCAGCTTGTAAATGATCGCCATCCCGTCGTGCTTCTCCTCGGAGGCGCGGATGGTGACCATTTCGTAGTCGGGGCTGTTGCCGACGTAGTCGAGGAAGTCCCGCATGTCGTCGGCGAACCGGATGACGTTGTCCGCCACGATGACCGCGCCGGTGCGGAGCTTGGGCTCGATGGCCTTGAAGTACTTCAGGTAATCCCGCTTGAGGGCGTCGATGAACACGAAATCGTAAATGCCCTCCAGTTTGGGCAACACTTCGAGCGCGTCGCCCTCGATCACCTTGACGGTGCGGTCCAGGCCCATCAGGTGGACGTTCCGCCGGGCGGCCCGGACCATCTTGGGATCGATGTCGATGGTTTCGAGCGTCCCGCCGTTGGCTTCGAAGGCCACGCCCATGTTGATGGCCCCGTAACCGGTGGCGCTGCCCACCTCGACCCCGCGTTTGGCGCCGCTGGCCCGGACCAGGATGCGGAGCATCATCGCGTCGCCGGGCGTGGTGTTGAGCCCGATGCGCTTGAACTCCCGGATGAACTTCTCCCGGGCCTCGGGGGTCCGGGCGATGGTTTCCTCCGCTGCCTGCGCGGGCGCCGCCGTGGCCACGGCCACCAGCGCCAACAAACCAACCAACCACGTGTGTCGTCGTTTCATGGATTCGATTCTCTCTCGGTCGCGATCCAGCCCGGCCCACCGCGAGGGGCCGCTGCCTTCAGCGGCCGGCAAACGCCTCGGAGGCGGCGGGCTGACCTTGCGGATGCTGCCGTCCCGACCCGGCCCCGGCCAGCCGAAAACGCTCCCGGCCCGGCCCCGGCATCCGGCCGTCCGGTGGCGTGGTTCAGCCCGGGGCGGCCGCCAGGTCCCATTGCGTCAGCAGTTCCCCGGGGATGCCTCGAAAATGCCGGTCGCGATGGACCAACACCAGGTTGTGGACGCGGGCGGTGCCGGCGATCAGGGAATCGACCATGGGCAAACGCGAAGGGCAGGAGCGGCGCAGCAGGAGCGATTCGTCCACCACGGCCTCATCAACCGGCAGCACCGCCTCGATCATGGGTTCGAACAGCGACCACTCCCGCTCAAAGGCCTCCTCGCAGCCCAAGCTTTTCAGCCGGGACCACAGCTCCGCCTTGGACAGCACGCTGACGGCCAAAGAACAGTCGGGACGTTGACACAATCCCGCCACCATGGCGGCGCCGGGCTCATCCAACACCAGCGCCAGAAGGGCCGAACTGTCGAGCAAGTGGGTCACGACTCGCCGAGAAGATCTTTCATCCGTTCCTCATCTTCCCGGACACGTTCCTCATCGAGTTCGGCAATCACGTCCCGACCGGGCGCCAAATGTTTCCACCGGCCCATCAACTCCCGGGCCAGCTCGGCGCGCGAGGGCACGACCCGCACCCGGATCTCGTCGGATCCATCCTCCGGCACCTGCCAGTCCAGACGCGATCCCGGCTTGATGCCCAGCTTGCGGGCGATCGCCGCCGGGATGGTCACCGTGTTTTTCGAGGTCACCTTGGTGATCATGGAGCCGAACCTATCGCAGCTCACCCGTGATGGCAACGTGACCGGGCCGGCGCCCCTCCTCCGCGCCATCGCCGCCTTCGGCCGGGGAGTTTCGGCTTTGATTCGACCGCCGGGGTCCGCAGCATAGGCGGTCCGTGTTGATTTCGGGAAGCGGCCCGGGTCTCGCAGCCTCCCCGGCCAGCGCCGACGAGCCGGAACTTCCCGCAACGCCATCAACGATGAAACGCACGCATCATTGCAACGAACTGCGCCCGGAGCACATCGGGCAGACGGTCACCCTGGCCGGCTGGGTCCATTCGGTTCGGGACCTGGGCGGGGTCATTTTCATCGACGTCCGCGACCGTGAAGGCCGCACCCAGGTGGTGTTCGATCCGCAGGACGTCCCGCAGGCCCTCTGCGACCAAGCGGCCGCGCTCCACAGCGAAAGCGTCATCCAGGTTCGCGGCCGTGTCCGGCGCCGCCCCGAGGGCACCGAGAACCCGAAGATCGCCACCGGCGAAGTCGAGGTCCTGGCCACGGAGCTGGAGGTGCTCAACCCCGCCGAGGTCCTGCCATTCGTGATCGACGACCCCGAAGTCGCCGCCAAGGTCAACGAGGAGCTGCGCCTGAAGTACCGCTACCTGGACCTGCGCCGGCCGGAGATGATGCGCAACCTCCGTCTCCGCTCGAAGGTGGCCACCGCCACCCGCCTCTACATGGAGGAGAACGGCTTCCTGGAGATCGAGACCCCCACCCTGTTCAAGTCCACTCCCGAAGGCGCCCGCGAGTTTCTGGTCCCCAACCGCCGTGAGCCCGGCACCTTCTACGCCCTGCCGCAGTCGCCCCAGCAGTTCAAACAGATCCTCATGGTGGCCGGCGTCGAGCGTTACTTCCAACTGGCCCGCTGCTACCGCGACGAGGACCTGCGGGCCGACCGCCAGCCGGAGTTCACCCAGATCGACATCGAGATGTCGTTCATCGACCGGGAGGACATCTACGCGCTGGTCGAAGGGTTGTTGAAACGCATCTGGAAGGTGGCCCTGGACATCGACATTGCCACGCCCTTCCCGCGCATCCCGTTCGAGGAGGTCATGAACCGCTGGGGCATCGACAAGCCGGACACGCGGTTCGGCCTCGAGCTGGCGGATCTGACGGAGGACTTCCGCGACAGTGCGTTCAAGGTGTTCAGCGGCGCGGTGGCCCGGGGCGGCGTGGTCAAGGCCCTCAACGCCAAGGGGCTGGCCTGCGTCACCCAGGGTCAGATGGAAACCATGACCCAGCTCGCCCAAAGCTTCGGTGCCAAGGGGCTGGCCTACATCAAGGTCGAAAACGGCGAATGGAAATCGCCGATCGTCAAGTTCTTCAGCGACGCCGAAAAGGACGCCCTGCAGCGCAAGCTGGCCATCGAGGAAGGCGACCTGATCCTGTTCGCGGCCGACGAATGGCTCCGGGCCTGTGAAATCCTCGGGCGCATCCGGCTCTACGCTGCGGAGCTGTTGCAGCAGCAGGGCCGGTTGACCCTGGACCCGAAGCGGTTCGACTTCCTCTGGGTGGTGGACTTCCCGCTGTTGAGCTTCGACAAGGAGAACAACCG
>RFJD01000374.1 GCA_003695015.1 Verrucomicrobiota bacterium
CCCCAACGCCCCGCCCGCATCCCCCGCCGCCGGCTGGACCCACAACGCTTCGCAGCCGCTCTCGCGCAGGATGCGGCCGTTGGCCACGCAATTCAGCGCCACCCCGCCCGCCAGGCAAAGCCGCCGCAACCCCGTCCGCTCCATGGCGTGCCGGGCCAGCCGCAACAGGATCTCCTCGGTCACCGCCTGGGCCGAACGCGCCACGTCCATGTGTCGCGGCTCGACCGGCGTCTCCGGCTTCCGCGGCGGCCCGCCGAACAGCCGGTGAAACCGCTCGTTGGTCATCGTCGTCCCCCGCAGGAACCGGAAATACTCCAAGTTCAACCGGAACGAACCGTCCGGCTTCAGGTCGATCAACTCCCCCAGAATGGCGTCCACGAACCGCGGTTCCCCGTAGGGCGCCAACCCCATCAGCTTGTACTCGCCGGAGTTGATCCGGAAACCGCAGTACCATGTGAACGCCGAATACAACAGCCCCAGCGAATGCGGAAACCGCAGCTCCTCCAGCAGCTCGATCCGGTTGCCCCGCCCGACCCCCACCGTCGTCGTGGCCCATTCCCCCACGCCGTCCACCGTCAGGATGGCCGCCTCCGTGAAGGGCGAGGGCAAAAACGCGCTGGCGGCATGCGACTGATGATGTTCGGCGAACAAGATCGGGCATTCCGGCCGCAACCCAGGCAGCTCCTGGCGGATCGTCCGCCGCAGGTTCAACTTCTCCCCCAGCCAGCCCGGCAACACCTGCGGAAAAGTGAACCAACCCCCGGGCGCCACCGCCAGATACGTCTCCAGCATCCGGGCAAACTTGGTGATCGGCTTGTCGTAGAACACCACCGCATCCAAGTCCCCCGCCGTCAAACCCGCCGCCTCCAGACACCACCGGACGGCCCGACCGGGAAACCGCTGGTCGTGTTTGCGCCGCGAAAAGCGCTCCTCTTGGGCCGCCGCCCGCACCCGCCCGTCCACCAACAACGCCGCCGCGGCGTCATGGTAGTAGGCGGAGATGCCAAGGATGCGCCGGCCGGCCATCGCCCCTCACATGAACGGGTAGAGCGCCCAGGCCAGCCCCGACCCGGAGGCGAACACCAGCAGGGCCGCCAACAGCAACAACACCCCCACCAGCGGCCACAGCCACCATTTCTTCTCCTTCCGGAGGAACTCCAGAAACTCTTTGACCAGGTCCCACATGCCGGATGCAGGGGAATCTACCAACCGCCGGGGCGGGGGAAAGCCCGAAACGGCGGCCGACCGCCGGCGGCCGCCCACCGCAAAACCGGTTGCGCGCGGCGGCCGGCCGGCTATACTGCCCGCACAAGCAGACAGGCAGTAACCCACTTTTTGGAGTCAACAATGAAAACTAATCCCGCAGCCACATCCCGACGCAGCTTCATCCGCACCACGGCCTTGGGCGCCGGCGCCCTCATGGTCGGCCCCGCCGCCTTCGCCGCCCGCACTCCGGCGCGCAAGGCCAATGACTTGGTTCCCTTGGGCCGCACCGGCATCAAGGCCACCTTCCTCGCCCAAGGTACCGGCTACAACGGCTACAACCATTCCTCCGCCCAAACCCGCGCCGGCAAGGAGGCCTTCGACCGCCTCCTGCGCACCAGCCTCGATCACGGGGTCAATTTCATCGACATGGCCGACCTCTACGGGTCCCACCCCTTCGTCAGGGACGTCATCCGCGGCATCCCCCGCGACCGCTTGGTCCTCCTGTCGAAAATCTGGCCCCGCAAGGCCAGTTGGGTCACCCCCTCCGGCGGGGCATTCGCCGAGGTCGAGCGCTTCTGCAAGGAGCTGGGCACCGATCACCTGGACGTCTGCCTGATCCACTGCATGCTCAACGACCAATGGGCCGAGGAGTACAAACGGATCCGCGACGAACTCTCCGAACTCAAACAAAAGGGCAAGGTCCGCGCCGTGGGCGTCTCCTGCCACGATTTCGGCGCCTTGAAGGTCGCCGCCAAGCACCCGTGGGTGGACGTCATCTTCGCCCGCATCAACCACAAGGGCGGCAAGCAGTACTCCTGCGACGCCAGTCCGGAGGAACTGGCGGTGGTCCTCAAGCAGGCCCGCGCCAACGGCAAGGCCGTCGTCGGCATGAAAATCTTCGGCGCCGGTAAACTCACCAAGCCGGAACAGAAGGATGCCTCCCTCAAGTTCGTCATCAGCCAGGGGCTGGTGGACGCCATCACCATCGGCTGCACCGAGCCGGAGCAGGTCCACGACACCGTCGAGCGCGTCAACCGCGCCCTCCAGAACGCTTGAAGCCGGATTTCGCGTAACCCGAAAGTCAAGAGGCACACGAAGCGGCGGCGGCTCACGCCGCCGTTTCCATTGCCTCGCCATGCGGCCGCCGCCCTTCCCCACTCCACCTCACCCAAAAAAGAGAGCGCCCCTCACGAGCGCTCCCGCACCGAGCCAAACCGGAAAAACCGGCCTCGCGGCTCAGTTGCCGTAAACCGACTTGAATTCCGCCAGCAGCTTCCGGAGCTGCTCGACGTGGCCCAGGTCCGTCGTCTGTTTGGCCTTCATCGCCTCCACCAACATCTGGTGGAGCAGGGTGACCTGTTTGACGTACTTCTTGTAGGCGGCCCGGTCCTGCGGATCCGCCGGTTTCACCCGCTGGGTCATGAAGTAGTAGGTCACCGTCTCGGAGAACTCGTCCACGTGTTTCTCCTTGGTCAGCACCCAGCGGACCATCTGGTTGACGTTGGGCACCTCCCCATTGGCGGCGTGTTGAGCCAGGTCCTCGATCTGCCGCATCGCTTTTTCGATGGTGACAAGATCCTCGTCCATGGCCCTGAAGCGGGCCTCGTCGTCATAGATGCCGCACGGCATCTGGCAATGCGCCAGCGCCTGAGGGGCGCTGAATCCCAGGGTCAACATGCCCAAGAGAGCAATGGCTGCTGTCTTTTTCATCGCTTTGACGGTCTTTCGTGTCTGTCTTGCAGGTTGATGTTCACGAGCCCGCCGCCGGCGCGTCGGCGCTTCGGCGGCTGGCGACGGCTGTTACCATGCCCCCGGAAGCCGCCTTGTAAAGGGCGGCGCCCGCTTTTCCCCGCCGGTTGGCCGGCCACCCCGACCCGCGAGGCGCTTGCACCTCCCGCGACCCTCGAAGGGCCTGCCGCCGCTTGCCCCTCGGGCCGACAGGGCGCACACTCGCCCCATGATCGCAATGCGCCACCGAACAGGACGCCGTCTCCTCCAAACCTGCCTTGTCGCGCTCGTGCTGGGCGCGCTCGGCCTGCTGGCCGGGGAACGTTTCTCGGTCGCCACCTACAACGTCGAGAACTACCTCGACGCCCCCGCCAGCGGCCGGGTCGTCAAACCGGAGGCCAGCCGGGCCAAGGTGGCCGCCATGATCCTCCAAGCCCGACCCGACATCATCGCCCTGCAGGAAATGGGCCGTGAAAGCGCCCTCTTGGAGCTGCGGGACCGCCTTCGCCGCGCCGGCTTGGACTACCCGTACTACGAACACGCCGGCGGCTGGGACACCAACATCTTCGTGGCCGTCCTGAGCCGGTTCCCGATCGTCGAACGCCGCTCCCACACCGACGACAGCTACCTGGTCGGCGGCCGGCGCCTCCACCTGAGCCGCGCCATCATCGAGGTGGACATCGCCGTCAACGACCATTACCGGCTGACGCTCTTCACCGCCCATCTGAAATCCCGGCGCCAAGTGCCCTACGCCGACCAGGCCGCCATGCGGCTCGAGGAGGCCCGCCTCCTGCGCGAAAAAGTGGACGCCTTGCTCCGCCGCAACCCCGAGGCCAACGTCATTGTCACCGGCGATTTCAACGACACCAAGGATTCACCCTCGACCCGCGCCGTCGTCGGCCAGGGCCGGTTCAAACTCATCGACACCCGGCCCGCCGAGCCCAACGGCGACAACCTCCCGGCCCCGCGCCCCGACTGGGATCCGCGCAACATCACCTGGACCCACTTCTACGGCAAAGAGGACTCCTACGAGCGCATCGATTATCTGCTGATCAGCCCCGGTCTGGCGCGCGAATGGGTCAAGGAGCGAACGTTCGTGATCACCGCCGCCAACTGGGGCCTGGCCTCGGATCACCGCCCGATCCTGGCCACCTTCGAGGCCACCGACCGCTGAGATCGGGGCGCGACCCACAGCACCCCCGACTTTTCCTCCGGCGTCCTCTGCGTGTGGGGAGGCCGG
>RFJD01000065.1 GCA_003695015.1 Verrucomicrobiota bacterium
CTGGCGGTTTCCGGCAAGAGCAGCGAGCTGGTGATTCTCGATCCGGCCGACGGCCGCGTCCGCCAGCGGGTGGCGCTGCCGCCGGAGGATCGGTCCGCGGAAACCCCGCTGCCGCCTTCGGCCAACATCCTCAAACCCGACACCAAGGGGCAGCTGAGCTACACCGGCCTGATTTTCTCCCGCGACGGCCGGTGGATTTACCTGAGCAACGTCAACGGTTCGATCAAGGTGTTCGCCGTGGCCGGGGATGGGACGGTCCGACCCTCCCACTCGATCCGCCTGCCTGCGGCCAACGCCCCGCGGCGCAAGGCCGAGATCCCGGCCGGGCTGGCGCTTTCGCCTGATGGAAACCGCCTGTACGTCTGCGGCAACCTCTCGAACCGCCTGCTGGAAATCGATCCGGCGAACGGCCGCGTGCTGCGCACCTTCGACGTCGGCGTGGCGCCGTTCGATGTCGTCCTGGTGGGCGCCAAGGCCTACGTCAGCAATTGGGGCGGCCGGCGGCCGGGCCCGGACGACCTCACCGGCCCGGCCGGACGCGGCACCGTGGTGCGCGTCGATCCCGTCCGCCACATCGCCAGTGAAGGCTCGGTGACGGTGCTCGATTTGGCGGCCGGTCCCGAGGCGCCGGCGAAGGAGATTCTCACGGGCCTCCACGCCTGCGCGCTGGCGCTGTCGCCCGACGGCCGCTGGTTGGTTTGCGCCAACGCCGGCAGCGACAACCTGAGTGTCATCGACACCCGGACCGACCGGATCGTCGAGACGATCTGGACCCGCGCCAGCCCGGCGGACTTGTTGGGCGCCACGCCGAACGCCCTGGCCTTCGCGCCCGACGGCGAGACGCTTTACGTGGCCAACGGCACCCAAAACGCGGTGGCCGTGGTCGAGTTCGAACCGGAGGAACGGCGGTCCGAGCTGGAAGGCCTGATTCCGGTGGGCTGGTTTCCCGGGGCGATTGCCTTCGACGCCGGGCGGCGGCAGTTGTGCGTGGCCAACATCAAGGGCCTGCCGATCGAACCCAAACCCTACCGGACGGCCGGTGCCGCGCCCGACGCCCGCGGTTTCAACACCCACCACTACCACGGCTCGGTGTCGCTGGTGCCGTTGCCCAAGCCGGAGGAATTGCCGCGCCTGTCGCACATGGTGGATGCGAACCTCAGGCGGGAACGCATCCGCGAAGCCCTGCGGCCGCCGCGCCCCAACCAGCCGCCCCGGCCCATCCCGGAACGGATCGGCGAACCCAGCCTCATCAAGCACGTGGTTTACATCATCAAGGAAAACCGCACTTACGACCAGGTGCTGGGCGACATGCCCGAGGGCAACGGCGATCCCGGGCTTTGCATCTTCGGCGAGCGGGTCACCCCCAACCAGCACAAGCTGGCCCGGGAGTTCGTCCTGTTGGACAACACCTATTGCGCCGGCATCCTGAGCGCCGACGGCCACCAATGGAGCACGACCGCGTTCGGCACCGATTATCTGGAACGCTCCTTCGCCGGCTGGCCGCGGAGTTATCCCGACGGGATGGGGCAGGATGAAGCCGACGCGTTGGCCTATTCGCCCGCCGGGTTCATCTGGGACAACGCCCTGGCCCACGGCATCCGGATCCACAACTACGGCGAGTTCATGGAGCCGAAGGTGCGGTGGAGCGATCCGAACCGGCGGGGCGAACCGGACTGGACGGCCTGTTACCGGGCATGGAAGGACCGCACGGGCGAGGTGATCTTCGAGAGCGCGCCCATGATCGAGACCATCCGGCCGTTCTCACCCACGGCGTACGTCGGTTGGGAGATGTCCGTGCCGGACCAGTACCGCGCGGACTACATCCTCCGTGAGTTGCGGGAGTTCGAGCGGCGGGGGGAGTTTCCCGACTTGGTGATCATCTGCCTGCCCAACGACCACACCAGCGGCACCCGCCGGGGCGCTCCGACTCCGGCGGCGTTGGTGGCCGACAACGACCTGGCCTTCGGGCGGATCGTCGAAGCCCTGAGCCACAGCCGGTTCTGGAAGCAGATGGCCATCTTCGCCATCGAGGACGATCCCCAGAATGGCTTCGACCACGTCAGCGGTTACCGGACCACCGCCTACGTGGCCAGTCCGTATGCCCGGCGCGAGGTCACCGTCAGCACCCGGTACAACACCACCAGCATCCTGCGGACCATCGAGCAGATCCTCGGCCTGCCGCCGATGAACCAGTTCGACGCCAGCGCCGCGCCGATGTTCGACTGCTTCACCGACCAGCCGGACTTCACCCCGTTCACCGCCGTCCCCAACCAAGTGCCGCTGGACCAAATGAACCCGGCCCCGCAGGCCATCAGCGATCCGCTGCTTCGCCGTCATGCGGAAATCTCGGCAACCCTCAACTTCCGCCAGGTGGACGCCTGCCCGGAGGACACGCTCAACCGCATCCTCTGGCACGCCATGAAAGGCAGCGACGCACCCTACCCGGAGTGGGCGGTGCGGTTGGTGGAAGACGACGACTGAACGGCCCGCGGCCCGTCCGCCTCAGGACAACGCGCGGCGCAACTCGGCCAGCGCCTCCTCGTGGATGCGCCGGGCCCGTTCGCCGAAGCAAACCAGCAGGATTTCCCGGGGATACTCCTGCCGGACCAGGGCATCGTGGCACTCGCGAATGGCGATGCGGGCCGCGCGTTCCATCGGAAACCCGTAGGCCCCGGTGCTGATCGAGGGGAAGGCGACCGACTCGAAGCGCTCACGCGCCGCGATGGCCAGCGAACTCCGGTAACAGGCCGCCAGCAGCGAGTCCTCGCCATAACTGCCGCCTCTCCAGACCGGGCCGACGGTGTGGATGACGTACCTGGCCGGGAGCCGGTAACCACGGGTCAGCCGCGCTTCCCCCGTAGGGCAACCGCCCAGTTGCCGGCATTCCTCCAGCAATTCCGGTCCGGCCGCGCGGTGAATCGCCCCGTCCACACCGCCTCCTCCCAGCAACGTGGTGTTGGCGGCGTTGACGATCGCCGTGACCGCCAGCTTGGTGATGTCGCCCTCGACGATCCGCAACCGTTGCCACGGATCGGCCGGCGGAACGCCCGTGTTGTTGGGAGAATGCTCGTTCGGCGCGCTCATGGGACTGTCAGCCGGCGCTTCAGACACCCGGCGCCGACCCCACCGCGATGAGCTTGTTGGTCACCTTCTGGCTCAGATCGATGCTCATCTGCTGGGCGCCGGCGGTGATGTTCAGCTTCATGTAAACGTCGGAGGTTCCTTCGCGAACCTGGCCCAGCTCGGGGTCGAACCAGTTGGTGCCCCGGAGACGGCCGCCCTGGATGTCGAAGCTGAGCGCCGAATTGCCGGCCGCCTCGGCGGCACCGCTGGTGATCGTGCCGGTGTAGGTGATCCGGGCGCAACGGATGCCGCCCCGGGTCTCCCAGCCGTCGAACGTGTGCTGCATCTGGACCTTGATGGTGCCCACCGGGCCGGCCGCCATCGAGGTCTCGCTCGTCCAGGATTCGCCCAGCTTCACCTTCCGGTAGGGGAACCCCTGCGGGAGCATGCCCATCTGCTTGACGGCGTCCTCGTTGAACATGCCCTTCAGCATCTGTCCGGCCATGCCGCGGGTGTCCATCGACTCGAGCATCTCCTTGATGCCTTCGACCCTGGTGACACGGCCCTGCTCGTCGGCAAAGAGCTTCAGCCGCGCCTCCAGCAGCCGGTCCATCGCCTCGGCCACCGGATTCACCTCGCCGAACCGGCGATTCTGGGAGTCGTAGCTGAAGAGCTGCGCCCCGCCCATCCTCATCTGCATCTTCATGGCTTGGAACCGCGCCTCCATCTCGGTCTCCTTGCGGTCATTGACCCGCAGGACGTCGATGGCGATTTCCTGTTCCTGACTGATCTGCTGGCTGACCGGTCGGGGGCCGGCCCCCTGGATGCGCTGGTTCTGCTCGACGTTGATCCGGGTCACCAGGCGTTTGCCCACCGGCCATTTGGGCACGAGCTCGACAGTGTCCGGGTCGGCGGCACGGGAAGGACCGCAGGCGAGGGTCACGGCGAGAGCCGCCCAAGCGAGGCGGATGGTCGGCAGCGGAATGCGGGAAGTCATGGTCCTGATCATGTTGGAGAGCATCTTACGGGCTCGCCCGAGAGTAAAGCCCGCTTCCCTCGGAACCACAAGCCTGCAATGGCCGGGAGGATGCGTGATGGGTCATGGGTGATGAGTTGAAGGGGAGGGGACAGCACCTCGCGGGTTGTGGTGCAGACATCTCGCCTGCCGTGATCTGCCCTGTTGGGGCGCAGGCATCTCCTGCTCTGAGCTGTTGCAGGCTGGGAGCCCCACCACACGGCGAACCCGCCTTGAGCACGGCTCCCCAGCACTCCCCAACCGACCCGGTTCCAGCGGATCAAACAGCCCCACGGGCCGCCACTCACAACAGCCCGGTGGTTTCCGGGAAACCGGCCAGCAGGTTGAAGTTCTGGATGGCTTGGCCGCTGGCGCCTTTCAGCAGGTTGTCCTCGGCGGAGAAGACCAGCAACCGACCCGTCCGGGGATCCCACACGCGCCCCCATTCGATGTAGTTGGTGCCCGTGACGTTGCGGGTGTCAGGCAGCCGCTTGCCCAAGAGTCGGACGAAGGGCGCCTGTGCGTAGGTCTCGCTCCAGGCCGCGTCCACTTGGTCGAGGAAGCCCTCCGGACGGCCGGGATCCTCCGGCGGCCGGGCGGGATGCAGGTAAAGGGTCGTCAGGATGCCCCGGGTGACCGGCACCAGATGGGGCGTGAACTGGATCGTCACCCGGTCGCCGGCAGCGAGGCCGAGTTCCTGTTCGATTTCCGACAAATGGCGGTGTTTGGGCACCCCGTAAGGTCGGAGGCTTTCGTTGCACTCGGCGAAAAGCAGGGGGATCGACGCCTTGCGGCCCGCGCCGCTGACGCCGCTGAGGGAGTCGGCGATGATGCCGTCCGGTCGCACCAGCCCCTTCCGCAACAGCGGGATCAGCGGCAGCAAGATGCTCGTGGGATAACAACCCGGGCAGGCGATCAGGCGGGCCGGGCGGATGGCGTCGGGGCGAATCTCCGGCAGGCCGTAAACCGCCTCGGCCAGGAGCGCCGGCGCCGGGTGTTCGTGGTCATAGAACTCGCGGTACACGGC
>RFJD01000375.1 GCA_003695015.1 Verrucomicrobiota bacterium
CCGGCGCGGGAGCGCGGTCAACGAGAACAGCGTCTCGTTGGTCAGAAAAGGCGTGTCGGCCAAACCGGGAACATTCGGGACGGCCGCCCGCGCGCCCGTGGCGATCACCGCCCGGGCGAACCGCAACCGCCGGTCGCCGACCTCGAGGGTGTCCGGTCCGGTGAACCGGCCTTCGCCCAAGTACACATCCACGCCCAGCTCCCGGAACCGCGCGGCCGAATCGTGCGGGCTGATGTCCGCCCGCAAGCGGCGCACCCGTTCCATGACGGCGGCGAAATCGATCCCCGGTTCGCCCGGCGGCCGCAGGCCGAACCGTTCGGCCTGACGCACCTCGGCGGCGGCCTTGGCGGCGCGGAGCAACGCCTTCGACGGCACGCAGCCGGTGTTCAGGCAGTCGCCGCCCATCAGGCGTTTTTCGATCAACGCCACCCGCGCGCCCAGGCCGGCGGCCCCCACCGCCGAGACCAAACCCGCCGTCCCGCCGCCCAGGACCACCAGATGATAGCGGCCCGGCGGCTCGGGGTTTTGCCAGTCGGACGGATGCGCGTTCGCGACCAGGCGGCGGTTGTGCTCGTCCCAAGGGAGCGTTTCGGGAAAGGGCGCCTCGGCCGGAACCGCGCCGGCCGGCGATGAAGGGCAGTGGGTGTCAGGCATCGGTTTTCTCCCCGGTCGCCGTTTTGTCGGCCAAAGCCCGGCGCGCCGTGCGGGTGATCAACACGGTCACCGCCACCGTCGCCGCCAGTCCCACGCCGTACAACGCCCATTCGGCGGGCGTGCGCGAGCGGTCGGCGGCCACGCGGGCCAGCGTGCCGAGGTACACGTACATGACGGTGCCCGGCAACATGCCCACCCAGGAGGCCAGGACATAGTGGCTGAACTTCACCCGGGTCAGGCCAAAGGCATAGTTGAGCAGCGTGTAGGGGAAGACGGGTGACAACCGCGTCAGCAGCACGATCTTCCAACCCTCCTCCGCCACGGCCCGGTCGAGCGCGGCGAATCGCGGGTTGGCCTCGAGCCGACGCGCCACCGCCTCGCGCGCGCCATGGCGGCCGATCAAGAAGGCCGCCGCCGCGGCCAACGTCGAGGCCACCGAAACGATCACCGTGCCGCGCAGCAAACCGAACACCGCGCCCGCGCCGAGGGTCAACGCCGAGCCGGGGATCAGCAACACCGCCGCGACCACGTAGGCCACGACGAACACGAGGATGCCCCAGGCGCCCCACGCTTCGACCTGCTGCAACAGCTTGGCGATCCACTCGCGAAGGTCGAGCGCATGCGCCGCCGCCAGCAACCCGAGGACCAGGAGGACGATCAACGCGATCCGGAACCGGTTTTTGCCGGGGCGCAAGTCCCGGACCGGTGCGGCCGGAGAGGAAGAGTCAGAAGCAGAAGCAGAAGCGGACATGGCAGAGGGGCTCATTGGCCGGGGGCCGCGTCGTTCAGCGACCAGTCGTAATCGGTGTAACGGAGGCGAAAGCGGTCGTCGATCGTGGCCGCGACTTCCGGCGGCCAGTAGGGTCGGAGGAAAGCCGTCACCGACCCCGCCGCCTTCTCGAAGTCCTCCCGGTACCATTTGAAGATCGGCGAGAGGTAAAGCGTGCGGGCGGCGGGTTCGACGCGGTTTTTCGCGGTTTGGGCCAGGAAGCGCCGGACTTGGTCCTCGAGTTGGGCCTTCAGGCGTTCGGCCACGTAGGCCTCGCTCCGCAGGGGCGGGCACCCGCGCGCGGCGCACACCAGGGCGAAGTGGACCAGCGGTTCGTGGTAACGCGGGCGGATGATCTTATGCTCGAGTTCGTCCAGCGTCCGGTTCTTGCCCCACAACCGGATCACAGGCAGTTCCCATGGGGAGCGGAACCATCGGCCCAAGTCCTTGATGCTGCCGACCGGGTAGTGGTCCAGGATCAGCCGGACGGTGCCGGCGTTGTAGAGGTTGATCAGGAAGGCGAGTTGCCGGGGGCGGGTCCAGGTTTCGAACTGCGTCTCCGTGACGGCCGCGGTTTGCTCGAGATAGCGATCCAACGGCGTGCGGTGTTCGAGCAGTCGGGCGTAGGCGACCAACCCGTCATGGACATGGGCCTGCAGCACTTCGTCCCACAACCGGTGGGTGTGGTCGAAGGACGCGGCCCCCAGGGTCAGGGTCCAACCGGAGACCGCCCAAGCGACCGTCAGCCGGAAACGGCGCCCGGGGCCTGAACGGACGCCCCGAGGGCGCCGGCCCCGGGATCGGATGGGCGCGGGCGGGGTTCGGCCGCCGGGATGTTGGCGGGGGGCGGTTCGGGCGAGGTGGGGTTGTGAGGTCATAGGAGTCGTTGGAGTTCTTCGGGCGACACATCGCGGCCGGCCAAGAGATAGGCCCAATCGCCGCGGCTCCACGCGGCGGTGGTCCAGGAATCCTGGCGGGCGAGGGTCGGTTCGGCCGGGGGCGGGTCGGCAAAGGCGTCGGTGGCGGCCACCAGGAGATGGGCGCGGCGGCCGCCGTCGAGTCGGAAACAGATCAGCGCCACCGGCCGGCCCTGCCAGCGGAGCAGGCGGCAGCCGAGCGGCGCGGATTCCCCGAGACGACTCCCGGCCGGCAGGTGGTCCGGGGCCTGGCGGGCCGCCAGCCAACGGCGGATTTCCTGCAGATCGGGGCTCGCGAGGTCGAGCGGCCCTTCGGCGCGCTCGAGGGTTTGGATCATTTGCTGGCGGAACTCGGCGAACCGGGCGGGTTCGCGGCGCGGCTGGAGCCACCAAGCGGCCAGCGCCGCCAGGAGGACCACGCAGGCGGCCCACCGGAGCATCCGGGCCGGCGCGGTTTGGAACCACGGCGTCCGGATGACGCGGGAGCCGCCCAAGGCCAGCAGACGGGGCAGCAGGTCCGGCGGCGGTTGCGTCGAGTCATGCAGGGCCCGGCTGATGGCGGTGTCGGCTTCCTCCTCCCGGTGGAGTTCGGCTGCCCGTTTCGGATCGCGCCGGGCGGCCGCCAGGGCCTCCGCCACCGCCGGGTCGGCGTCGTCCTGACCACCCGGACGGCGGAGGCGCAACCACAGTTGGGGATCGGACGGGTTCACGGTCGGTTCAACGGCTTTGCGGCCGGGACGGGTTCACCGGTTGGCGGGCTTCGGCGATCATGGCGGCGAAGGTCTCCGGGGAGCGCGCGCCGATGAACCGCCGCCGCACGCAGCCTTGGGCGTCGATGATCACCGTGGTGGGCAGTTCGCCGCCCTGGTACATGCCGCCGGCCTCGTTGTGTTCGTCCAGCAGAACGGGGTAACGGAGACCGCGGCGCCGGACGGTGGCCCGCACCTTGGCGGCAATGGCCTTGGTCGTGGGACGGGCTTCGCCGGAGCCGGCGTGGGCGGCCTCCTCCGCGCCGGTTTCCTCATGATGCGCGTGGCCGCCGATGTCGCCGTGTTCGTCCGGCACGAAGTCCAGTGAGATGCCGAGGATGGCAACCTCTTTGCCGAGTCGTTCATGGAGGGCGTTGAGGGCGGGCATTTCTTCCTGGCAGGCGGTGCACCACGTCGTCCAGAAGTTCAACAGCACCACCCGCCCGCGGAAATCGCGCAACCGGACCGGCCGCCCGTCGAGGTCGGGGAGGGTGAAATCCGGCGCGGGCGGGAACATCGGCGGCGGCAGAAAGGAGTCGGCATCGGGCAGCATGGACGGGCGCTGCGGCCGGTGGGCGGCCCACCAAGCGCGGGCTTGGGCGGCGCCTTGGGCCAGTTTTTCGGCCGCCCCTGCGCGGGGTTGGGGCAGGCTGTTGGGATCGGTGCGGGTCGGAATGGTGTCGCTCAAGCGAACGCCGAAGGAGGTTCCGGCCAGGCGCTCGACGGTCTTGATGGCCAGCGCCTGCACGGTCGGGTCCGGATCGTCGAGCAGCGGCACGGCCATGGTGGCGGCGGTTTCCGCGTCGAGGTACCGCGCATGTTGGAGACCGAGCAGGCGCAGGTCGGGATCGACGTCCCGCAGTTGGGCTTGGATGGCGAGCATGCAGGCCGGATGTTTGCGGTCGCGCAACAACCCCAGCGCGCGCCGGCGTAGGTCATGGTCGGGATCGCGGGCGGCGCGCAGGATCATCGTCTCCACGGCCTCCGGCCAAGGTTTGTCGGTCCCGAAGACCGAAGGCACCCGGGCGAGGGCCGCCTGCCGGTGGACGATGCCGCCGCTCTCCCAAGCCGCAAGGAGGGCGGCGGTGGGGTCGGGCGCCTGGGAAAGCACCTCGGCCAGTGCGGCCGGGTTGGGCGCGGGGTTGGCGAGGATCAACCGGAGGGCCACCGCCTGGCGGATGGGTTCCCGGGCCAACCAGAGGGCCGCCACCACCAAGAGCGCGCCGACCAACACCACCCGCCGGCCGACCGGGCGTTTGCCCGGCCGGGGAGCGTCACCGCCGGGGAGGGTGGGAGCCGCGGGATTCATTCGGTTTCCTTCCAAAGTCCGGTCTCCGGGTGGAACGCCTGCCAGGCGAACCAATAGGCCATCACCGAGGGCAGCGGTTGGCCGTCCGCCAGCCGGGTCACCCGGGCGCGCCGGGTGTCCGGTTCAAAACGCACCTCGATCGCCACATCGCCGACCCGGTCCTCGATCCGGCCTTTTTTCTCGAGGAGGGCGAGCGGATAGCACTGCGGCCGGCCCTCAACCAGCACCCCCAGCACCCAGGCTTTCTTCGGCAGCTCGGTGCGGTGTTCGGGCACGGGAAACATCGTGTCCGGGCTCTCGAAATAGCGTCGATACGGCGTGGCGCGGTAGTTGCGGGTGAAGCCGGTGTCGGTCGTCAGAACCCGGCCGTCCGGATGTTCCTGGCGCCATGCCTTCCAGGTGACATGTTCGGCGGGCAACCAGTTCAGCGGCGTCCCGGCGAGCGGGCCGGCCACCGACTTCATGGCCAGTTGCGACCACAGCGACTCGGTCTGCCGGTCGTACATCAGCACGTCGCTCTGGTAGAGCAGGCCGGAGACCCCGAAGCTCAGTTCGCGTCCTCCCGCCCGGCGGTCGAACACCATCCCGGTGCCGCACAACGGGCAGTAGGTCACGGCGATGGGGCGGCCGGCGATCGTGTCGTTGACGATCTCGTGCCAGACCAGAATGCGCAGCGGATAGCCGCGGGTTTCGTCGCCGACGGTCACGCTCAGCAGCAGGTCGTCGTCCTCCATCCAAGGGGCCGGCTGGCTGGCGGGTTGGAACCGCGGCCGATCGATGGCCGGGATGCCGTCCCGGGGTGGGCCGCCGCGGCGGATGGCCTCGACCGGGATGAGCGCGTTGGCGACGTCGAAGCCGTTGAGCCGGCCCTCGGCGGCATGGGCGAGAACGGCCGTGAGGAGGCAGCCGGCCAGCAGGACCGGGTGTCGGCCCCGGTGTCGGCTCAGGGTTCGTTGGCTCGATCGGGGTCGGGCCGTTGGCGGGTTGTTCGTTGCCTTCATGGCTGGCGTTGTCGGTGGCTCCGGGGGGCGGCTCCGGTCGGGCGGAGGACTTGTCCCGTCGTTTTCCGGGGGTAAGAACCCCGGTCCCGCGGGTTTATTCCCCGCCGGAGCGAGGTCTGCCGCCGGCCGGGAGCATCGATGGGGCAACGGTGGCGGCCGGCCTGCTTCCTCGGCGGGTTTGGAATCGACTTTCGGGCGGGGGCCGGTTACACCTCGCGCATGATCCAACGGGCATGCATTCCCGGAATGGCTGCGCTGGCGGCCGGTTTGTTCGTGGGCGCGATGGTCCTCGCTGCTGCCGATCGCCCGCCGAACTTCATCCACCTGATGTCGGATGAGCTGGGCTACTACGAGTTGTCCTGCCTGGGCAACCCCAACCTCCGCACGCCGAACATCGACCGTTTGGCGGCGGAGGGCGTCCGCTTCACCCAGTTCCTGGCCGGCTCCTCCCTCTGCGCGCCCACCCGGGCCTGCCTGATGACCGGCAAGCACAGCGGCCACACCTCGGTGCGGACCAACGGCGGCGGCACGCCCCTCCGGGCGGAGGAGGAAACCATCGCCTCGGTCCTCAAGCGGGCCGGCTACGCCACCGGCGGCTTCGGCAAATGGGGTTGCGGCGGGCG
>RFJD01000002.1 GCA_003695015.1 Verrucomicrobiota bacterium
CGCCGTGGCGGCGGCGGCTTGGGCGGCGGCTTGGCGCCGGAACGCCTCCAGCCGGAAGTCCAGCCGGTAAAAGCCGCCCTCCTCCCAGCCGGGGACGACGCGACCCGATTCATCCCGCAGCCACCACGGATGCTCCAGCCCGCCCAGCCAGCCGGCGGCGGCGTCCCGATAGCGGATCTCGCACAGGAGCACCAAGTGCGGGTTGAGAGCCAGCAGGTGGTGGCGGCGTTGGCGCGCTCGCCCGATGGTTTCCTGGCGAAACCGGGTGGCCAGACCGGGCGCGGGACCGTCCCACTCGAGCCCCAGCAGCCGCGGGCTGCCCCAAACAAGATCGTGTCGGGCCAGCGTGCGATCCGGCGCTTCGCCGGGCACTTGGGCGGGCGTCCAGGCCTGAAACACCGAGGGGAACCGCCGGGTCTCGATCCGTTCCCGCAGGGACAACCCGGCCGCCGGCGCCGCCCAAGCAGCGAAGGCGGCGCCAAGCGCCAAGAGGCGCGCGAGCCGGGGGAACGGGAGGTTCCCCGGCCCAAGACCGTGGCGTGGGAGATTGTTCACCCGAGCACGCGGTCCATCTGGGCCTTGATGGTGGCCAGGCGTTTCCGGTCGCCGCCGCCGACCTCGGCCGTCGCCCAGCCGCAGAAGTTCAGCCGCGCCAGCTCCGCCCGCAGGTTGTCCCAATCGACGGTGCCTTCGCCGATTTCGGCCCACTTGTTGGTCCGGTGGTCGAAGTCCTTGATGTGCAGCTTGATGACCCGGTGGCCCAGGCGCCGGAGCCACCGGGAGGGGACGCCGTATTTGCGATGGTTGCCGACGTCGAAGTAGCTGCCCACCCAAGGGCTGTTGGCGGCGTCGATGAAGGCGACGAGGCGGTCCGGCAACTGGTCGCCCGGGCCGTCGTGCTGGTAGCCGAAATGGTTCCAGACGTTTTCGATCAGGATGCGAACGCCGAGTTTGGCAGCCAGCGGGACGGCCTTCCGGATCTGTTCGAGGGATCGGGCGGCCACCTCTTCCTGGGAGCCGTCCTGGCCGTGACCGGGCACCAGGAGGACCCCCTGTCCGCCGCAAACATGGCACTCGCGGATGGCGGTGAGCAGGTCCTTCAGCCCGCGTTCGCGAACCTCGGGGTTCGGATCCGACAACCGGACCTGCCAATGCGTGGAATCCACGACGCCGTGAATGGTTACGCCGGTCTTCCAGCTGGCCTCGAAGGCGGCCCGTTTGTCCACGCCGCCGGGCGAGTCGAGCTCCACGCCGTCGAAGCCCAAGTCGGCCAGGAGCTTGAACTTGTCCTCCACGCTCAGTTTCGGTTCCCGGATCATGCCCCACATGACGGCCTTGAACAGGACCGGTCGGCCCGGTTGAGGCGAACCGGTGGCCGGGCTCGGGGCGGGGTTGGCGCAGGCGCCGCCCGTGGCGGCGCCGGCGAGCGCGCCGGCGGCCAGGGTGGCGCACTTGAGGAAGGACCGTCGATCGCAAGCGGTGGATGCCGTGTTCATGGGCCGGAGTGTGCCAAGCCCCGGCGCGGTCTGCCAGCCTGTGGTGCAGGCTTCCAGTCTGCGGAAGCCGGGGGCAACGCAAAGGCACAGAGACGCGAAGACGCAAGGGTGGAGGGCGGAAAGGTTGAGAGGGCCAGCAAGACGCCCGCATCACAACAGTTCCGCTGTGTCGGCGCGCAGGTGGGGCGCTTGCGTTCGGCTGGTTTTGAGGCACAATGACCGGCTCTCCGTTCCGGGGGGCGTCCCGGACGAAACGCCGGCGCCGCGGAAAGGAGCGGTTTTCCCAGCAGCAGCACATGCAGCACATTCGGAACATTGCGATCATCGCGCACGTGGATCACGGCAAGACCACCCTGGTGGATTGCCTCTTGAAGCAGTCGGGCACCTTCCGGGCCAACCAGGCCGAGCAACAAGTCGAGCGGTTGATGGACTCGATGGACCTGGAGCGCGAGAAGGGGATCACCATCCGGGCCAAGAACGCCGCCTTCAAGTACCGCAACTACCACATCAACATCGTGGACACGCCGGGCCATGCCGACTTCGGCGGCGAGGTCGAGCGGATCATGAACATGATCGACGGGGTGCTGCTGGTGGTGGACGCGGCGGAAGGGCCGCAGGCCCAGACCCGGTTCGTGTTGCGCAAGGCGCTCGAGGCGGGGGCCAAGCCGATTGTGGTCATCAACAAGATCGACCGCGAGAACGCCGATCCCAAGCGGGTGCTGGATCAGGTGTTCGATCTGTTCGTCTCGTTGCATGCGACGGACGAGCAGCTCGATTTCCCGTTCATCTACACCAGCGCGAAGGAGGGATACGCGAAGCTGGAGCTGGATCATGTCTCGGGCACGATGGAGCCGTTGTTCGAGATGATCGTGCAGCACATCCCGCCGCCGCGGGCCCATGCCGGGGAGGGGTTCCAGTTGCTGGTGGCGAACCTGGACTACAGCGACTACCTGGGGCGTATCGCCCTGGGCAAGATCCACAGCGGCGTGGTGCGCGTGGGCCAGCCGGCGATCTGCCATCACGGCGATGGCCGGATCACGGAAGGGAAGATCACGGCGATCTTCCATTTCGAGGGGCTGAAACAGGTCCAAATCAAGGAGGCGCACGCGGGCGACATCGTGGGGCTGACGGGCTTCGAGGACGTTTACATCGGCGAGACGCTGGCGGACAGCCCGGCGCGGCCGCCGTTGCCGTACATCCCGGTGGATCCGCCGACCATCCAGATGGAGTTCGCCGTCAACGACGGCCCCTTGGCGGGTCAGGACGGCAAGCTGGTCACGGCCCGTCACATCTACGAGCGCCTGGTGAAGGAGACGCGGACCAACGTGGCGCTCAAGGTCGCGCCGACGCAGGACCCGAAGGTGTTCGCCGTCACGGCCCGCGGGGAGATGCAGGTGGCGATCCTGGTGGAGCAGATGCGCCGGGAGGGCTACGAAGTGCTGGTGTCGCGACCGGAGGTTTTGTGGCGGCGCGATGCCGACGGGCAGTTGTTGGAGCCGATCGAGCGGTTGTTCGTCGAGACGCCGCAAAGCGCCATGGGCGGCGTGATGGAGGAGTTGTCCCGCCGAAAGGCGGAGATCGTCCACATGGACCACCACGGCGAGGAGGTGACCATCGAGGCGTTGATTCCGATGCGGGGGTTGATCGGGTTCGAGACCGACTTGGTGAACCTGACCCGCGGCATGGGGGTGATGAGCCACCTGTTCCACGGGTACGGACCGGATCGCGGGGAGATTCCGGCCCGGAAGAACGGCTCGTTGGTGAGCATCGAGGACGGCGTGGCCACGGCTTATGCGCTGAACCAGTTGCAAGAGCGCGGCCGGTTGATGGTCCAGCCGGGCGACCGGGTGTACCGGGGGATGATCGTCGGGGAGAACTCCCGCGAGCAGGACCTGCCGGTGAACCCCACCCGCTCGAAGCACCTGACCAACATGCGCAGCAAGGGCGAGGGCGTGGGCATCCTGCTGGAGCCGCCGATGAAGCTGACCCTGGAGCGCGCCCTCGAGTACATCGGTCCGGACGAGTATGTCGAGGCGACCCCGCACCATTTGCGCCTGCGCAAGAAGGTGTTGGACGAGAACGAGCGCCGGCGGCTGGCCAAGAGCGGCAGCCGGCGGGTGGTCGTCGAAGACGCGGGCGTCGGCGTTGCCCCGGCGGCGGCCGCCCGTTAGACTGCCGCCATGATTCACATGGGCATCGGCTACGACGTGCATCGGCTGGTGGAGGGCCGGAAGCTGGTGCTGGGCGGCGTCGAGATCCCTCACGACCGGGGGCTGGAGGGACACTCGGACGCCGACGTGTTGATCCACGCGATTTGCGACGCGTTGTTCGGGGCGCTGGGCGAGAGCGACATCGGGCATTTTTTCCCGAACAACGATCCGCGCTGGCGGGACCAGGCCAGTTCGGTGTTCCTGAAGGAGGCGGTGCGCCTGATCCGGTTGCGGGGCGGCCGGGTCATCAACGTGGATTCCACCCTCATTGCCGAGGCGCCCAAGATCGGCCCGCACATCAAGAAGATGAAAACCCACCTCTCGGCCCTGCTCGAGATTCACCCCGGGCGGTTGGCCATCAAGGCCACCACCAACGAGGGTTTGGGCTTCGTGGGGCGGGGCGAGGGCATCGCCGCCATGGCCGTGGCGAGCGTGGACCTGCCTTTGTGAGGCGGGTGCAGGGAACGGACGCCAACCGATGGCCGGGCGCGGCGAAATTTCCTGGAAGATGCGGACGGCCGAGGGGGAGCGGCGGGAGTACTACGCCCGGTTGCGGGGCGGACGGTGGACGTTTCACGTGCGAAGCCGGCGGTTCGAACGCTGGCAGGTCCTGCCGGAACCGTCCTTGGAGGAATGGTTGAGACTGCTCGACGGCGTCGAACGGCGCGTGCCCCGGCGGTTGTGTGATCCGGAGGAACCGGAGCGCGTGCGCCGGGAGATTCGACGGCGATTTCCGGAGGCGCAGGTCTGACTCAGTCCCGGCCGGCGGCGGCTGTTCCGGTCGCGACTTTCTTCCAAGCCTCGAGGATGTCCTCGGCGTGGTGCCTCTGCTTGTACCCCTCGTAGAACAGCTTCGCCCGGATCACTCCGTCGCGGTCGATGAGGAAGGTTCCCGGATACGGCACCCCGTCGATGCGGCTGCCGGCCGCCTCGCGGTTTCGCACCTGCCACGTGTCGATGGTCCGGCTGCCGGGATCCGACAGCAACGGGAACCGGATGCCGCGGCGGTCGGCGAACCGCTTCAGCACCGGCACGGGGTCGTAGCTCACCGCCAAGACTTGGATGCCGGCCTGCTTCAGGGAATCGAGCTGGGATTGCAGTTGGACCAACTGCCGCTGGCAGTACGGTCACCAATCGGCGGACCGGTAAAACACCAGCGCCACCGGACCGCGCTTCAAGGTTTCGTGCAGGGAAACCGGATTCCCGTTTTGATCCCGGAGGGTGAAGTCGGGGGCCTTGGCGCCGACGGGCAGGCCCGGGGCCTCGCTCGCCGGCAGCTCGCGCGCTTCACCGGAGGCGGCGCGGACGGCGAACGGACCGGCGAGCAGGAGCGCTCCGGCCGCCAAAGCAAGCATGCGCCGGCGTGCCAGTCGATGAGATCGGCGAATCATGGCCCGCAAGGTAACTCATTCCCGGGCGCGGGCAAGGCGTCCGTGCGTGGCTTCTGCCGGCTCAATGCCGGAAATGACGGCAACCGGTGAACGCCATGGCCATGCCGCGCTCGTCGGCGGCGGCGATCACCTCCGGGTCGCGGACCGAACCGCCCGGCTGGATGGCGGCGGTGGCCCCGGCCTCGGCCGCGGCGATGAGACCGTCCGGGAAGGGGAAGAAGGCGTCGCTGCAAACGACGCTTCCCTGGAGCGAAAGACCCGCCTCCTGGGCCTTCCAGACGGCAATCCGGCTGGCGTCCACCCGGCTCATCTGGCCGGCGCCGATGCCCAGGGTGCGGTCGGCCGCGGCATAGACGATGGCGTTGCTCTTGACGTGCTTGACCACCCGCCACCCGAAGAGCATGGCGCGCAGCTCGGCTTCGGTGGGTTGACGGCGCGTGACGATGCGCAACTCGCCCGGATCGATGGTCCGATGGTCCGGTTCCTGCCAGAGATACGAACCGGCGCCGACGCTGCGAACCTCGGGCGTCGCCGGGTCCCGCGGGTCGCGGAGGACCCGGACCAATCGCAGGTTTTTCTTCTTCTGCAGGATGGCGAGGGCGTCGGCGGTGAACTCAGGGGCGACAATGACCTCGCTGAAGATCCCGGCGATGGCCTCCGCGGTGGGGGCGTCCAGCGGGACGTTGGCGGCGATGATGCCCCCGAAGGGCGCTTGGCGGTCGGTGGCGAAGGCCTTTTCCCAAGCGTCGCGCAGGGAGTCCGCCTGGCCGACGCCGCAGGGATTGGTGTGTTTGAGGATGGCCAGGGTGGGGGATTCGCCGCCGAATTCGGCGATCAGACGCGCCGCCGCGGTGAGGTCCAGGATGTTGTTGTAGGAGAGTTCCTTGCCGTGGAGCTGTTCGAAGTAGTCGCCGAAGGCGCCGTAGAGGGCGGCCGCTTGGTGGGGGTTTTCGCCGTAGCGGAGGGTTTGCACCAAGGGCGCGTGCAGGTGGAGGCCGGCGGGTTGGACCGGAGCTTCGCGCCCGTCGGCGACGGCGAACAGCCGGGGCAGGTGGGTGGCGATGTGGCTGTCGTAGGCGGCGGTGCGGGCGAAGACCTTGGCCGCGAGGCGCCGGCGCAGTTCGAGTGTGGTGTTGCCGTTCTGCTCGATCTGGGCGGCGACTTCGTCGTAATCGGCCGGATCGGTCACCACGGTGACGAAGGCGTGGTTCTTGGCGGCGCTGCGAAGCATCGAGGGGCCGCCGATGTCGATGTTCTCGATGGCCTCCTCGAGGGTCACGCCGGGACGACTGACCGTGGCCTCGAAGGGGTAGAGGTTGACCACGACCAAGTCGATGGGCAGGAGGCCGTGTTCCTGCATGGCGGCCTCGTGTTCCGGATTGCCCCGAATGTAGAGCAGCCCGGCGTGAACGCGGGGGTGGAGGGTCTTGACCCGGCCGTCGAGCATTTCGGGAAAACCGGTGAAATCCCCCAGTTCGATGACCTCGAGTCCGGCATCGCGGAGGATGCGGGCGGTGCCGCCGGTCGAAAGCAACTCGATGCCCCGGGCAGCCAGCCGTTGAGCGAAGGGGACCAGCCCGGTCTTGTCGTAAACCGAGAGAAGCGCGCGTTGGATCGTCGCCATGGGGCGGCGAGCATACGGCCGGGGCCGCCGGGGCGTCCATCCCGGACTGCTCGGAGCGAAGCGCCCGCCGGGAGCAACCGGCCGGCCGGCCATGCTTTGTTCGGTCCGGTTCCCGCAGGCCGGGACGCCTGATGCTGGCGCCCGTGTTGCCGCCTTCCGATGTCGAGAGCTACGAGCGTGTTCCGCCTCCTCACGTCGGCGGCTACGGGGGGCGCCCCCTGACGTCGGCAGCTACGAGTGTTTCCCGCCTCCTGACGTCGGCGGCTACGAGTGAGCACCAGCAACGAACAACCAAAAACCAACAACCAGCAACAAACAACAAACAACGCCCCGCTCGTTCTGGCTGGGGCTTGGGCGGTCATTCCGCGATTGTTTCCCGTCCCGGCGGCGGGCAGGATGGCCGGCCATGAAGCCTGTGTGGTTGAGCTGGAGTCTGGGTTTGAGTGGGACGTTGGCGGGCATGCTTGCGGTGGCCGCGGCGCCGGAACCGGTCGGCGCGGAGCTGGATGCCGGCCTGCCGGTGGTGCGGTCGCTGATCGAGCGGTTCGAAGCCGATCGCGACAGTCTCGATCATGTCTGGGGCGTGCCAGGGGCGGAGGGATGGCTCGAGCGTCATCGCCGCTTTCTGCGGGAATGGCAACAGCGGCTGGAGGCGGTGGACTTCGACTCCCTTTCCCCGGCGGAACGGATCGACTGGATCCTGTTCCGGGAGGAACTGCGGTTTGCCCGGCGGGAGTTGGTTCGGCGGCAGGAGCGGTTCGAGGAAATGGCGGAGCTGCTGCCCTTCGACCGTGACCTGGCCTCGCTCGAACTCGAACGGCGCCGGCTGCGATTCATCCGGGGCCGCGAAGCGGCGGACCGTTTGCACCGGGTGGCGGAGCAGATCCGCGAGGCGCAGCAACGGTGGAAGGAGCGCCTCAAGGCGGCGGAAGGCCAGGAGCCGCCCTGCCCGCGGACGCTGGCCTGGCGGGCGGTTCAACGCATCGGGCAGTTGCGGGGTTACCTGCGGGCGTGGCGGCGGTTTTACGAGGGGTACGACCCGCAGTTCACCTGGTGGGCGCCGCAACCGGCCGACGCGGTGGACAAGGCGCTGGCGTCCTATCGCGACTGGGTCAAGGAGAAGCTGGCCGGGGTGGCCCCGGGCGAGGAGGACCCGGTGATCGGCGATCCCATCGGGCGGGAGGCGTTGATGGACGCGTTGCGGCACGAGTTCATCGTGTACACGCCGGAGGAGCTGATCCGGATCGCGGAACGGGAGTTCGCCTGGTGCGAGGAGCAGGCGCGTCAAGTGGCGGATGAACTGGGTTTCGACGGCGACTGGCGCAAGGCACTCGAGCATGTGAAGTCGCTCCACGTCCCGCCGGGCCGCCAGCCGGCGCTGATCAAGGCCGAGGCCCGGGAGGCGATCCGGTTCATCGAGGAACGCGACCTGGTGACCATCCCGCCGTTGGCGAAGGAGTGCTGGCGGATGGAGATGATGACCCCCGAGCAACAGCGGGTGAACCCGTACTTCACCGGCGGCGAGACCATCAACGTGTCCTATCCGACCGCCTCGATGGCCCACGAGGACAAGCTCATGAGCCTGCACGGCAACAACCGCCATTTCTGCCACGCGGTGGTGCACCACGAGTTGATTCCGGGCCATCACCTGCAGTTGTTCATGGCGGAGCGCTACCAGCCCCACCGCCGCTTGTTCCGGACGCCGTTTCTGGTGGAGGGCTGGGCGTTGTACTGGGAGATGCGGCTTTGGGACTTGGGGTTTGCGCGCAACGCCGAGGACAAGGTGGGCATGCTTTTCTGGCGGATGCACCGCTGCGCGCGGATCATCTTCTCGCTGAAGTTCCACTTGGGCGAGATGACGGCGCCGGAGGCGATCGATTTCCTGGTGGAACGCGTGGGACACGAGCGGAACAACGCCACGGCCGAGGTGCGGCGCTCGGTGGGCGGGGCCTACGGGCCGCTCTACCAGGCCGCCTACATGCTGGGCGGGCTGCAACTGCGGGCGTTGCACGACGAGCTGGTCCGGGAGGGCGGCATGAGCGAGCGGGCGTTCCACGACGCGGTGCTCCGGCAGAACGCCATTCCCATCGAGCTGATCCGGGCGGCGCTGCGCGGGGACCGGCTCGAGCCGAACTTCCGCGCCCGCTGGCGGTTTTATCCGGCCTTGGAGGAAACGCCGGAGAAGCAGGGTGGCGCCGGCTGAGGGGCGCCAAGCCGCGCCGGTCGGTTCATCCACGCCGGATCAAGCACGGGCCGCCGCGTCCGCGACGACTTCTTGCACCTTGGCCACCAGCGTTTTGAGGGCAAAGGGCTTGGCGAGGAACGGCACGTCCCCTTCGCCCGCCACCTCGGGAAGGACGTCCCGGGTGTAGCCGCTCATGTAGAGCACGCGGAGGTCCGGCCGGTCGGCGCGCAGGCGATCCGCCAGATCGCGGCCGTTCATCTGCGGCATGACCACGTCGGTGACCAACAAGTCGATGGGCCCGGCGTGCTGGGCTGCCAATCGGAGGGCGTCCTCCGGACGCGAAGCGGTGAGGACTTCGCAGCCCTGTCGTCGCAGGGCAATGGCGGCGGGCTTGAGCACGGCGGGTTCGTCATCGACCAGCAGGATGGTCCGGCCGGCCAACGGCAGGGCGCCGGCGGCCGGGGGTGTTTGCTCGCCGGGGCGGGTTTCGGGCGAAGGAGGCGGTTCGGCCTTGGGCTTCTCGCTGCGGGATCCGGAAAGACTCGCCGCCCGATCCGCGGCCGGAAAGTAAACGTGGAAGGTCGAGCCCTGGCCGGGCTGGCTTTCGGCTTCGGCCCAGCCGCCGTTTTGCTCGGCGATGCCCGCCACGGTGGCCAGCCCGAGACCGCTTCCCTGGTCCGGTTCCTTGGTGGTGTAGAACGGATCGAACACCCGCTGGAGCGTTTCGGTGTCCATGCCGCGGCCGTTGTCGCTGACCGAGAGGCGGAGATAGACGCCCGGGGCGGCCTTGGGATGGGCGGCCAGCGGTTGGGTGAGCGTGACGGCTTCGGTGCGGACGGTGATCCGGCCGACGCCCTCGGTGGCGTCGCGGGCGTTGAGGATGAGTTCGGTGAGGAGCTGCCGGATTTGGTTCGGATCCAGGCGCACCTCGGGCAGTTCGTTCCCCGGGAGCCAGGTTAGTTCGACGTCGCCGCCGAGCAGGGGGCGCAAGTGTTGGAGGATTTCGGCGACGGCGGCGTTGAGCTGGAGGCGGCGGGGCTGGACCGGTTGTTTGCGGGCGAAGGCCAGCAGTTGGGAGGTGAGTTCCGAGCAGCGGCGGGCGGCGTGTTGGATTTCGCGGAGGTGTGGCTCCAGCCCGGGTGGCAGCGGCGCGTCGGTGGTTTCGAGGGCCATCTCGGTGTGGGCGAGGATGCCGGCGAGCAGGTTGTTGAAGTCGTGGGCCACGCCGCCGGCCAGTTGGGCCACGGCTTGCATGCGCTGGACCTGGGCCAAGCGGGCCTGCAACTGCCGGCGGGCGGTGAGATCCCGGCCGATGCATTGGAAGCCTTCGGGGCGGCCGTCCACGGTGAGAGGGCGGAGGTTCACTTCCAAGCGCCGCGGCGTGCCGCCCTCGGGGGCGGTGGTTTCCAGTTCGATCGGGCCGGGCACCTGGCCCTGCGCGATGGCCTGCAAGGTTTCGGCGAGCTTCGGTCGGTCCCCGGGGGCGAACCAATCGGCGAGCGGCGTGCCGCGGAGGGTTTCGAGCGGGCGACCAAAGCACTCGGCGGCGGCCCGGTTGGCTTCGGTGATGCGGCCGTCGTTGTCCAACAGGAACATCGGGTCGCCGGCGGTTTCGAACAGGGCGGCCAGGCGCTGCCGGAGTTCGAGCTGGGTTTGGAACTGGCGGCGAATCAGACGGGTTTGCTGTTCGACCTTGCGCCGCAACAGCCACACCCAGGCCAAGGCCAGCAGGATTCCCCCGCCGAGAATGCCGGCGGCCCATTGGATTTGGTCGGCGCTCAACAGCGGCGGTCCCGCCAGGACCTTCAGGTCTTCCGCCCGGCCCAGCAGCAGTCGGAATCCGCGCGGTTCATTCCAGTCGTCGGTGAGGACCTGGCAGACGCCCGTCACTTCCAACCGCGAACCGCGGCGCACGCGGGCCAGGTTTGCCGGGTCGATTCCGTGGCCCAGTTCCAACCGAAACACGGCGGCGCCCTGCTCGAGCACCAGATGGGGCCTGGCCTCCACGGCGTGGTTTTCCAGCAGGCGGGCCTGCAGGGTCACCCGCCGGGCATCGAGCAGGCCGCGCTGGAGCACGTCCACGGTGGCGGGTTCCGGCTTGGGCAGCGGTTCGGGTTCCAACAGTCGCAGCCGTGGTTCTTCAAGCGTGGGGGAAAAACCGCCCATCGCCGGGAAACCGAGGATTTCCACGCGCCGGCCCACCGGGACCTCGGGCGGGCCGGGCCACTTGACCAACAACCCGCCGGAGGGATCCTGGACGGCCATCCAGCCGTCCGGCAACACGGCGGTCACCACCCCTCGGACGCGGACCAATTCGTCCGTCCCGGCGCCGCTGGCGTGGGTCAGGAGCCGGCTGATGGGATGACGCGGGGCGGCCGCGAAAGGATCCTCCGGAAGCGGTTTCGGGAAATGCACGTGGCTCGCCCCCGGGACGTGAAGGATCGCGCCGAGCATCTGCCGCCGCGCGTTGAACCGGCCGCCCACCGCGCCTTGGATGACGGCCGTTTGCCCGAGCCAGTTCTCGGGAGACGTCGGCTGCTCCCATGGCGTGATCAAGGCTTCCAGGCGCAGGCCGTCGGAGCTGAGCCACAGGCGCAGGCGACGGCCCTGCAGCTCGATCCGGCGGATGACGCCTTCCAGCTCGACAAAGCGGGCATCGTACCGGCCATCGATCAACTGGCGGGCCGTGACCTGCGCCGGCTCGGGCAAGGATCCTTCACCGAGCCTGGTGACCGTGGGATAGGCGATGATGGGCGCGTAGCCGCCGGGGGAGGTCACGCCTTCCACCCGGACGCGGTCTCCGGGCTTCAGGTTGAGCGGCTTGGCCTTGCTGTCCACGTAAATGCCGGCCTCGCCCTGCTGGATGAACAACACCCGCCACTCCGGATCGTGGTAGGTGACCACGCCCTGGACCGCGACCGGTAGTCCGGCGGCGGCGCGTTCGAGTTTCAACTCGCGGATCACCGCCACATTGGTCAGCGGTGCCGAGCGGGGGAACCGGCTCAAACCCGGCGGCATCAGCGGGCGGGCCACCGCATCTTCGATCAACAAAGTCCCTTCCGCCGTGCGCGCGGGAAAACCGCTGACTTCCGTCAGGTTGCCTTCCCGCAACAGGCTGGTGTCCCTCAGCAGGACACGCACTTGGCCGGTGCGATCGGCCAACAGCACCGAACGGCCCTGCTCCAGTTCCAGGATGTGTCCCTGCAGCCGATAGCGTTCCGCTTGATGCGGGGCCACCACGGTTCGTTGGAGATCGCGGATCGTGGTCAAGGGGACCGCGAACGGGTCCGCCAGCCCCCGGCGGAGGAGCGTCACCCGCGTGGCATCCGGGACGAACAACTGGACGGGCAACAAGCCCGGCTTGGCGTCGGACTCCGGCACCGGGGCGGCCACCCCCTCGATCCGCACCCGCGCATCCTGCAGTGTGGCCGGATCAAGATCGCCGGGATCGCGGACGTACACTTGGAGACGGCCGAAGGCGATGGCCAGTTCCAAGCGCAACCGCCCCTCGCCCGGCTCGAAACGCCGGATGACGCCGGTCGTCGCGACCGGTTGGTGGGCATCGGTTTTCCCCAGCGCCACTTCCTGGGTGAGAGGGACAGCTTCCGGCCAAGTCCCGGCGCCGAGCCGCCGCACCTTTGCGTCGGCCAGGACGACTCCTCCTCCTTCCGACCAGGCCGTGCGTCCGGTCACCAACACCCGGTCCCCCGCTTGCAACGAAGCGGTTTCCCGTGGGGGGGCAAAGAAGAGGATGCCGGTCCGGTCCTGGACCCAGGCGATGCGCCAGTCGGGGTCGCCGTACAACCAGACGCCTTCGATTTGGACGCGGACTGCCTGACGTGCCTCGCGGGGGGAGAGGGTGTAGAAATCATTCGCCGTGGTGATCGGAGAGGCGGCCCACGACCTGACGCTGCCGCCCGTGAGGCTGCCAATCCAAGCCAGCCACAGCCACCAAGCCAGCCACCGGGCCGGCGAGCTGATGCGTTTGTTCTCAGGCATGACCAGTGTGGCGGCGAAGGCCGGTTCGCACACCTTGTGCAAATTAGGCCATGGCTTTGGCAAAAGTAAAGGCCCGGATGGCCGGGCGCTTCGGCGACCTGCGGTTGCGGCTCCTCATGGCGCCGCCGGTTCCCTGCCTTCCGGTCACCGCGTCGAACCGGTCCGGGAAAAAGGATGCCTTCGGCGCGCCGGCCCTTCGGGGCTTGCGGGCAGTTGGCGGGGATGGGACAAGGGGGAGGTGCGGTCGAATCCGGCCATCCTGTCCCGACGCCCCGGCGAGGGCGCGGACTGTCGCTGCTGGCGCGCCGAGGGCGGCCCGCCGGCCGGCGTGATGCGTTGGGAGTGCCGGCCCCTGTTCGGTGAGCTCGGGCGGGAGGGGTTCCGGTTCGAGTGGCACGCGTTCGGGCTGGAGGAGGACTTGGAGTGGCGGCGGGAGTTGCCGGAGGGATGCGTCGAGATCTGCCTCAATCTGGCGGGGCGGGCGATGATCCGGACCGGCCGGAGCGAGGTCCGCTTCCTGCCGGGCACCGCCGGCTGTTACTGCGCGGGAGCGGACGGGCCGTTGCGGGCGCGGCGTTGGGCCGAGCCGAACCACGGTTTTCTCACGCTGACGTTGACGCCCGCCTTTCTGCGGGAACACTTGGCGTCCCATCGGGAGGCGCTGCATCCGATGCTCGAGGAGGTGTTGGCGGCGGGCCGGTTGGCGCGGTCGCGGGTGTGGGGGCCGCAGCCGTTGGACTCGGCGGGGGAACGGCTGGTGGAGACGTTGCGCACGCCGCCGGTGGCGCCGGCCGCCCTGCCGCTGTGGTATCCGTGCAAGGCCCACGAATTGATGGCGCGGTTCTTGTTTCGGCAAGCCGGGCCGGAGTTGTTCTGCTCCCGGCAACAGCGGGCGGCCCGGGAACGGGTGGACCGGGTCAAGCAACTGCTGGAAGCCAATCTGGCCGAACCGCCGTCGCTTCAGGAAATCGCCCGGCAGGTGGGATGCAGCGCCTTTCACCTGAGCCGCACCTTCTCGCGGCAAACCGGCCTGACCATTCCGCAGTACCTGCGACAGAAGCGGATGGAGGCCGCGGCGCGGATGTTGGCGGCCGGGACGCACAACGTCACCGAGGCGGCGATGGCCGTCGGCTACAACAGCCTCAGCCACTTCAGCGTGGCCTTTCACGAAACCTTCGGCTGCTGTCCCGGGCTGTACCCGTGGGGTTGCCGGAAACCGGCGGGTTGATCGGGTCCGGGGCATGCCGACCGGACGGGCGGTTTGGAGGGGAGGACCGGTCAGAACCGGACCGTGCAACTGATGGCGCCGAACTCGGCCGGCTCGGGCTGGTCCTTGAACTCCTCGGCCCAGAACACGTACGAAAACGAAACCAGCGCCCGGGGCGTGTCCACCGCCAGGCCGAATTCAGCGGCCGGGACGAACCATTTCTTATCGACGCTGCGGCTCGAACGCCAGGTGTTGCCGTCCAGCGTGATGTTGCGGCCGACCAGGTTGATGCCGCCGCCACCGAAAGCATAAGCGCCCCAGCCGCGGTCCCCGGGGGTCCGTCTGGGTGGCGGCAGATGCACCATGCCCCGCATGAGGGTGGTGCCGAAATCGTTCGGGAGATGCCAGCCGAGCCGGAGTTGGCCGCCCACTTGGAGCTGCGTGAGCACGTTGCCCAGCATGACGTTGCCCATGGGCAGCGCTTCCACGCTCCA
>RFJD01000376.1 GCA_003695015.1 Verrucomicrobiota bacterium
GAAGAAAACTCCTTCCATGACCGCCAAATCGAACCCACCGCGCATCGGCCGCCTGGCGCCGGTGAAGAACGACTTTGGCTTCACCCTGATCGAGTTGCTGGTGGTGATCGCAATCATTGCGATCCTGGCCGCCATGCTGTTGCCGGCGCTGTCCAACGCCAAGAAACAGGCGCATCGGGCCCAATGCGCCAGCAACCAGCATCAGATCCAGTTGGCCTACCAGATGTACGTGGACGACAACGCCGACTGGTATCCGGTGGCTCCCGGGATCGCCTCGGTGGGCGGCAAGACCGGCTCGAACAAGGGCAACGACATCGTCAACGGCTTGGTCCCCGAGGAGGAACGTCCGCTGAATCCCTACACCGGTTCCCCCGAGGTTTTCCGGTGCCCGGCGGACAAGGGCGACACCCTTCAAAACAACGACAACGTCTTCGAGTTCCTGGGCAACAGCTACCGCGTGGCCTGGTGGAACGCCTTCCGGGTGAAACGGGTCATCGGGCTGAGTTCCTTTCCCCCCGGTTCGCCCGAAGCCACCCCCATCCGCGGCAGCGAGGTCGCACGCAAACCCACCACCAAGGTGATTCAAGGGGACTGGCACTGGCACGGCAACCGGGGGCTGACCGACAAACGCAGCATCTGGCACAACTTCAAAGGACAGGCCCGCTACAACATGGCCTTCGGCGACGGGCACGTGGAATTCGTCCAATGGCCCAAGGAGTTCGTCGAGTGGGTCAACGTGCCACCGGACATTAATTTCGACTGGTGGTGAGCCACGGCGACCCGTCCCGGCGCCGAATCCGGCCGCCCACCGCTCCGACCTCGGACCAACCCGCCGCCCTTCACCCGAACCGGTTCCCAAACGCCCGCGCCGCCATCGCCGGGGGCCTCAAGGCGCCGGCCGTCGCGTGCCAGAGGCGCAAGCCGATGGTACACTGGCCGCATCATGCAAGTGGCGAGTCGGTGGACGGCACGGTGGCTGGGGCTGGTCGTCTGGGTGTGGGCGGAAGCAGCGGCGGCGGCCGGCGGCCGGGAATTGCTCCGCGACCCGGCCTTCGCCCGCGGGTTCGCCGTCCTTGCGCCCACGCCGGGCAAACAGGTGATCGTGCGGGAGGTGCGGTTCGACCCCGACGCCGGCGAACCGGTCTGGCGGCTGGCCCAGTGGAACAGCCGTTTTTCCCTCGAGACCGCCCCGCTGCTTCGGACAAGCCAGGGAGGCTGGGCGCTGACGAACCGCGCCAAGACGGTGATCGTGGAGGCGCCCGGCCGGCCGGAAGCGGAGCTGACGCTGGGGGTGGACAGCCGGCCTGAGTACGACCGTTACCGGCAGCCGGGCGAGCCATGGCCGCATCTGCTCGTTTCGCAAAGCATCCCCGACTGCCCGCCGCTGGACACACTCGAAGCGATGCCGTTGCACCTGAAGGCGCGGGTCACGCAAAACGAGGTGTTCCGGGGCGAGGGCTACCGGGAGGACCTCCATGCCGCGCAATGCCCCTTGGTGCTGATCGTGCGGAACTTCAACCGCCAATCGCCCGGCTACGGCGATTTTTTCTGGTTCAGCGTGCCCCTGTTCGATGATCGCTGGGAGTTCCCGCCCCGCCATGTTGCCCGGGACACCGCCGATCCGTCGGCCAAGCTGATCTACAATCCGGGCCTGCGGGCCTTCACTGACCAGACCCTGATGGACGGGGACTGGGTGGACTTGACGGTGGATTTGCTGCCGCATCTGCGCGAGGGCCTGCGCACGGGGTGGGACCTGGGTTGTCTCCAAGGCTCGCGAGACGTGGGCGATTACCGGATCGCCAGCTTCATCCTGGGCTGGGAAGTGCCGGGGATCAACCGGGCGGAAATCCGGTTCCGCGAGCTGAGCCTCCAAGCCGTGCCGGCGGCGCCGCAACCCGGGTATCCGGCGTTCGATTTCACCGACCCGGAACAATCAGCCCAATGGACGCCCAACCAGGACATCGCCTCCGCCGTCACCACGGCCGACGGACTGGAGCTGACTCTGGCCGGGCATGATCCGTATCTGGTCGGGCCGCCGGCGGATTATCCGCCCGGCCAACCGCTCCGGCTGCGGCTGGAGTTGTTTTCGGAAACCGCGGGGCCGTGGCAGATCTTCCATTACCGCACCACGCCCGGCGAAGCGAACTCGGTCCGCTTCGTGGCGCCGGCCGGCCAATGGGTCACCGCGCGCGTGCCGGTCCCGCCCTTGGGCCGGGGCCACCGGCTCCGAATCGATCCGCCGGGCACCCAAGTCGTCGTCCGGCTGCCGGCCCTCGACGCCGCCCGTTTCCACCGCCTGCGCCCCCGGCCGTAGAACCGGTCCGGGCCGCGGTAAGCAAACTCACCTTCCCGCCCCGCGGATCGGTTTCCCCCAACGGAAAGCCGGCCTTGCCACCCGCTGCCGCCAACAAGCCGCCGGCCTCAACAACAACCGCCCCCGTCGCTGCCGCCGCCGTCGCAACAGCGGCTCGCCTCGGTCGTGGCGTCGTAGTCCTGCCCCTTGGTCTCGCGCGGATGGCGCAACCGGGCCGGACCGCAGGGGAAGGGTTTGGCCTCCCCGGGCGGCACCGGCGTCCGGGGCTCGATGAGCGCAAAATGCCCCTGATACGGCGGCTTCGAGTAGAGCTGAAACGTCTTGTCGCAAACCGCATACCGCCGGCCGCGCTCGAACCGGTGGCCGTCGTCGTCCGCCACCTCCTTGAACGGACCGAGGTAGATCACCGCCTGGTTGCGGTCCAGACACGGTCCCTGTTTGCCCTTGAAGGCCTGCACGGTCACCGACCGGAACTCGATGCCCTGCACCGTCCGCCAGGGAGCCCCGGCCCGCTCCAGAATCTCGATGCCGTAAAACCCGGCCTCCTCGAAGGCGCGCAGAAACCCTTCCTCGGTCAACGCCCCGCTGAGACAACCGCTCCACAGCTCCGGATCCTGCTGCAGCGATTCCGGCACCGGCTCGTCGGAGACGATGTCCGAGATCACCGCCCGGCCACCCTTGCGAAGCACGCGGAAGATCTCGGCGAACAGCCGGGGTTTGTCGGCGGGATCCACCAGGTTGAGCACGCAGTTCGACACCACGACATCGATCGAGTCGTCCGCGATCAACGGCTTGGTGACGCGCAGTTCGGCCGCCAGTTCCTGCGCGCGCAGGAAACTGTTGGCGTCGGTGATGGGATGTCGGCGCAGCTCGGCGTCCAGGGCTTCGAGGTCGAGGGCCAGGTCCTGGATGCGGCCTTTGCGGAACTCGACGTTCGCATAACCGAGCCGTTCCGCCACCAAAGGCGCGTTGCGTCGGGCCACCTCGAGCATCTCGTCGGTCATGTCCACCCCGATGACCCGGCCCTCCGGACCGACGACCTGCGCGGCGATGAAACAAATCTTCCCGGCGCCGCTGCCCAAGTCCAACACCGTCTCGCCCGGCCGCAAATGGCGCGACGGATCGCCGCAGCCGTAGTCCTTTTCCAAGACCTCCTCCGGGATGATCTGCAGGTATCGCGGATCGTAGCGCACCGGACAACACAACTCCGCCTCCGGCGCGCGGGCGGCGGCGGCGTAGCGGTTCTTGACGGCGGTTTCCTTCGAAACCGCACCCGAGGGCTGGCTGGTGGTCTCGTTCATGACTCGGTCGCTGGATGGCCTGCCGGGGCGCCCTCCGGCGCCGGCGGGCGCCCAGATCACCGCCCCCGGCGCCGGGCATCGACGCCTCCCGGTCACCGGCATTGGGACGCCCGAGCCCGCCGGCCTATTCCCCGGCGCCATCCCCTGCCCTGTGGTGCGGGCATCTTGCCTGCACCCCATGTCCCTCCTCGCCTCTTCGCGCCTTCGCGTGTTTGCGTTCACCCCAGTCACCGCAGGCTGGAAGCCTGCACCACCCCCCCTTTTGGACTGCGCCGGCCCTCCGGCGCTTTGGAAAGCGGTCCCGCCGCCGCGGAACCGCCGTCCACGACGCAAGCGTCCATCCCCGCCGCCTCCACCAGCCCCGTGCCCCTGCAGGCTGGAAACCTCCACCACACCACACC
>RFJD01000377.1 GCA_003695015.1 Verrucomicrobiota bacterium
GGCACGGTGGTCAGGCGGTCCTTCAGCGTCTGGTCGGCGTAGTCGTACAGCTCGTCCAACGGCGCATCGCCGGTCAAGGCCAGCCGCACCACCGGCACGGCGTTCACGTCGAACTTTTCGACCACCGGATCCTCCACCTCGGCGGGAAACTCGGAGCGGATCAGGTCCAGCTTCTCGCGGACGTCCATGGCCGCGACGTCGATGTCCACGCCCATCTGGAACTCGAGAAACGTCAGGCAGACGTTCTCCATGCAGGTCGAGTTGACGTGCTTGAGGCCGTCGAGCGAGCCCACCTGGTCCTCGATCCGCCGAGCCACGTCCGTCTCGATCTGCTCCGGGCTGGCCCCCGGATACACCGTCGTCACGGTGATCATCGGCGCGTCCATCTTGGGCAACAGCTCCAAGCCCATCTCGAAGAACGCCCGCATGCCCAGGATGGCCAGGCCGATGATCAGACAGGACATCGCCACCGGCCGCCGTATTGCTGCGTTGGACAAGAACATGCCTCTACCTCCGTTGGATTCCGCTCATCCTCCCTGCTTGGGTTTCGGGCGGGCCGCGCCGGATCAGCTCCCTTGGGAACGAACCTCCACCCGGGCGCCGTCGCTGACCAGGAACCGCCCCTCGGTGATCACCGGCACGCCGGGCCGCAACGCCTCCGAGCGCACCTCGACCCAGCCGTCGTTTTCCGCGCCCGCCTCGACCGCGATCAATCGCGCCACCCCGTCCTGCACGGTGTAAACCCCCTGCCGGTCTTCGAGCCGCGTCAACGCCTCGCGGGGCACGCCCAAGCCCTCGCGGCGATCGAGCACCAGCCGCACCTCGGCCAGTTGCCCCGGGACCGCCTGGCCGGCCGGCACCCGACACTTCACCTCGAAAACCCGGAGGGCGGGATCGATCGTCGGGCTCTTGTAACTCACCGGAAACGCCCCCACCAACCGCCCCTCGATCCGGATCTCCATTCGGGTCTTGCCCGGCTGGACCCGGTCGTAATGCCGGGCCGGCAGGAAGGCCGAGGCTTCCAGCTCCTGTAGATCATCAATCCGCAACACCGGCCGCCCCGGCTGGCCCATGTCGCCCACGTCCTGAAATCGCTGGCTCACCACGCCGTCGATCGGCGCCGCCACCACCGCGTCCTGCAGGTCTTTCTCCGCAATGGCGAGGTTGGCCTCGGCCTGCCGCTCCTGTTCCTCGGCCAAGTCCACCAGCGCCTGCGCATGTTTCACGCCGGCCTGGGCTTGGATGAAGGCGGATTCGAGCTGCTCGACCTCGTCCTTGGTCCCGATCTGTTCCTCCTCGAACAACCGCTTGCGCCGCTCGTAGTCGATGCGCGCCTTGTCCAGAACCGCTTGGGCGCGTTCGAGGTTGGCCTGGCGCTCCAGCCGGCTCAACCGCGCCACCGCCAGCCCCTGCCGGGCCACCTCGACCGCCTTCTCCAACTTCACCCGGTCGATCGCGAACAGCCGCGTCTCCCCGGCTTTCACCGGGTCGCCTTCCTCGACGTAGAGTTCCTCGATCACCCCCGGCAATCGCGGCGTCACCAAGGCGGTGTTGCGCGCCTCGATGGCGCCGCTGACTTCCACCCGGTCCTCGAACTGCCGCTGGACCACCGGCACCACCGTCACCAACTTGGGCGCCTCCTCCGGCTTGGCCGCCGCCGAGCCACCTCCGCAGCCGGTCGCCAGCATCATCGAGCCCACCCCCAACAAAAGGCCGCCCGCCCGGCTCACCATGATCTTCAGGTTCCGTTTCATCTCCCGAGTCCAACCGTTTCGCATCTGCCTCATCCGTTCTCCGGCTCGTCACTCCGAACCCCGGGCCACCCCGTGCAGGATGAACTCCACCACCAGCTCCGCCATCCGTTCGACCGGCGGGCACAAGGCCGGCCGTTCGACCGGACTCTTGCAGGCGAAGGACAACACCCCGAACACCAGCCAAGCGGCGCTGGCCGGATCCATCGGCCGCAATTCGCCGGCCTCGACCCCGCGTCGAAGAACCGCGGCCAGTTCCTCCACGAACTCCGCCTCCTGCTGCTCCCGCACCGAGGCCAGCTCCGGGCTCTCGTACAGCACGAACAGCAACGGCCGGTCCTGCTCGACGAAGTCCAGCACCGCCCGGACCATCGACCGCAGGATTTCGGTGGCCGGCAAATCCTGGCGGGCCATGAGGGCCTCGACCTGCTCCCGCAAAGGACCGAAAAGGCGCTCATGCGTCGCCACCAGCAGTTCCTCCTTGTTGCGGAAGTAGTTGTAGAGGGTGCCCTTGGCCAGGCCGGCGGCTTCGGCGACCGCATCCATGGTCAGGCCGGCCAACCCCCTCTGGCGGAGGACGGTCACGGCGGCGGACTCGACGGCCTCGCGCATGAGGCTGTCGCTCAGCTCCTTGCGTTTTTTGAGCAGGTCACTCATCGGCTTTGACCCAACGGTTCGGTCGAATGACCGGTTGGTCATATGCCACAACCGCCCGGTCACCGCAAGCCCTGACCCTCACTTTTTTCTCTCCACTGCCCGGCCTCTCGCGCCCCCCCTCTCCGCAATTCCCCGCCACTCCGCGGCCCGGGCCGCCCGTCCCTTCCCACCA
>RFJD01000378.1 GCA_003695015.1 Verrucomicrobiota bacterium
ACCTCGGTGAGGGCCTTGAGGAAGGCGTTGCGGTCGATGCCCAGGCTGCGGAAGACGCGGCCGACGCCGCTGTCGGCCGGCTGGTCGAACATGGCCAGCACGAGGTGCTCGACCGAGACGTATTCGTCCTTGAGCTTCTTCGCCTGGTCCTGGGCGGCCACCAGCAACTGGTTGAGGCGTTGGGTGACGTAAACGCCCTGGGCCGCGGCGGCCGAACCGGACACCCGCGGGATCCGGGCCAGTTCCTGCTCGACCTTCGCCTTGAGCAGATCGGGCGAGACGCCGGCTTTCTCGAAGAGGCGCGGCGTCAGACCGCCCTCCTGCTCCAGCAGGGCCAGCAGCAGATGCTCGACATCCACCGCCTGGTGCTGGTTGCGGGTGGCGATGTTCTGCGCCTCCATGAGGGCGCTTTGGGATTTTTCGGTGAACTTGTTCAGGTCCATAAGCTTGCGATCAAAGTCGGGTTCAAGAGGCGACGAGGCTGGGCGCGCGCCGCCGGGCCTTCGCCCGGGCCTTCGGGCGGGCGGGCTTCGGGCCGACGGCGTGGGCCAGCACCTCGTCAACGGTTTCCACGGGCACGATCCGGAGTTTTTCCCGGGCCTGGGCCGGGACGTCCGGCAAATCCTTTTCGTTGAGTTTGGGGATCAACACGGTGCGAATGCCGGCCCGGAGGGCGGCGAGCAGTTTTTCCTTCAAGCCGCCGATGGGGAGCACCAAGCCGCGCAGGGTGATCTCGCCGGTCATGGCCAGGTCCGGCCGGACCGGCCGGCCGGTGAACAGCGAGGCGAGCGCCGTCAGCATGGCGACCCCCGCCGAGGGACCGTCCTTGGGCACCGCGCCGGCGGGGACGTGGATGTGGATGTCCACGTCCTTGAAGTCGGCGGGATCGATGCCGAGATCGGCGGCCCGGGCCTTGACCAGGCTCAGAGCGGCTTGGGCGCTTTCCTTCATCACGTCCCCGATCTGACCGGTGAGGACCAACTGGCCCTTGCCCGGATAACGAAGGGCCTCGACGTGGAGGATTTCGCCGCCGGTCGGCGTCCAAGCCAAACCGGTGACCACGCCGGGCCGCCCGCTGGCCAGGCGGGTTTCGCGGATGTACTTCGGCGGGCCGAGGATTTCTTCCACGCGCTCGGGCGTGATGGTGCAGGCTTCGATCTCGCCGCCGGCGATGCCGGCCGCGACGTGCCGGCAGACGGCCGCGATCTGGCGTTCGAGTTCGCGGACGCCGGCCTCGCGGGTGTACTGATCGATGATCCGGCGGAGGGCGGCGGCCTCGAAACGGCACTGGGCCGGGCGCAGGCCGTGTTCCTTCAACTGCCGCTTCACCAGGTAGCGGCGGGCGATCTCGAGTTTCTCGCGGTCGGTGTAACCGGGGATCTCGATGATCTCGAGCCGGTCCCGCAAGGCGGGCGGGATGGTGTGAAGCTGGTTGGCGGTGCAGATGAACATGACCTGCGAGAGGTCGAACGGCACGTCGAGGTAGTGGTCCACGAACGCGTGGTTCTGGCGCGGATCGAGAACCTCGAGCAACGCGCTGGCGGGGTCGCCGCGGAAATCGGCGCCGAGCTTGTCGATCTCATCGAGCATGAGGACCGGGTTGCGCGAGCCGGCGCGGCGGATTTCCTGGATGATGCGGCCGGGCATGGAGCCGATGTAGGTCCGGCGATGGCCGCGGATCTCGGCTTCATCGTGGACACCGCCAAGGCTCAGGCGGGCGAACTTGCGGCCCAGGGCGTCGGCGATGGACTGGCCGAGGCTGGTCTTGCCCACCCCGGGCGGGCCCAGGAAACAGAGGATGGGGCCGTGGCCTTCGGGATTGAGCTTCCGGACGGCCAGGTGCTCGATGAGGCGGCGTTTGACCTTCTCGAGGTCGAAGTGATCGCGATCCAGGATCCGGCGGGCGCGGGCCAGATCGAGGTTGTCCTCGGTGAGGCGGTTCCACGGCAGCTCGGCGAGGGTCTCGAGATAACCGACCACCACCGAGTACTCGGGGCTGGCCGGGTGCAACTGGCCCAGCCGGCGCAACTCGCGTTCGGCCTGCTCCATGACGTTCCCGGGAAGACCCGCCTCCTGGAGCCGCTGGCGGAGTTCCTCGACCTGTTGTTCGGCGCCGTTTTCCTCCTCGCCCAATTCCTTTTGGATCGCGCGCACCTGCTCCCGCAGGAAGGCGCGGCGCTGCTGCTCCGAGAAGGAGGAGGAGACGTCCTTCTGGATCTTCTGCTGGAGCCGGGCGATCTCGAGCTGGACGTTGAGCAGGCGGAGCAACTCATGGACACGCCGGACCACGTCCGGTTCCTCCAGCAGGGCCTGTTTCCGGGGCACTTCGAGGTTGAGCGTGCCGGCCAGGAAGTCGGCCAGGCGATCCGGCTCCTGGATGTTGAGGACGGCCATGCGCACCGGTTGGGCCTCCTCCCCGCTGAACTCGAGGAGCTTCAGGGCCGTTTCCCGCAGGCTGCGCACGGCGGCCTCGAAGGCCGGGTCCTCCTTGGGCGGCGGCTGGGAGGGCCGCGGCTCGACCTCGGCCCGGATGAACGGGTGGGTCAACAGCACCCGGCGCAGGGCCACGCGCTCGAGCCCTTGAACGACGACGACGAACTGTTCCTCGCTGCTGCGAATGAGCTTGAGCACGTGGCCGGCTGCGCCGACCGGATGCAAATCCTCGGGCGTGGGATCGTCCTTGGCCGGATCCTTTTGGGCAAAGACGCCGATGATCTTCGACTGGCCGAGGGATTCCTCGAGCAACTTGCGCGAGGAAGGCCGGCCCACCGTGAGTGGCAGGATCAGCCCCGGGAAAAGGACGGTGTTGCGCACCGGCAGGATGGGCAGCGTCTGCGGGATGACGGGCTGCCCGTCGCCGCCACCGGAGTTCTCAGTGGCGCCGGCCGGCGCCGGCGGCTGTTGGGGCGCGCCGCCGTCCCCGCTTTGGGCCGCGAGTCGCCAGGCGGCCAGCCACGGTCCGACCCACTCGGGAAAACCGTTTCCCTGCATCATCGCGAACCTCCTTTCAGCGGCAGATGAATCCACAGCCAACCGTCGCGCCGCTCGGCGGTGGTGCGGTTGGGATCGACCTCGACCGGGAACCACAGCTCGCGCTCGAACCGGCCGTGATCGATCTCGAGGGCCAGAACCTGGAAGGCCCGGCCGGCCAGGCCCCGCGGTTCGGGCGG
>RFJD01000379.1 GCA_003695015.1 Verrucomicrobiota bacterium
ACGCGCGATCCGCGCGACATTCCCGAGGAGGAACGGGACTACTACCTCGAACGCATGTACCCGGCCTACGGCAACCTCGCCCCGCGCGACATCGCCAGCCGCGCCGCCAAACGCGTTTGCGACGAGGGCCGCGGTGTCGGTCCCGGCGGCCGCGGCGTCTATCTCGATTTCTCCGACGCCATCAAACGGCTCGGCGTCGAGGTCGTCCGCGAGCGCTACGGCAACCTCTTCGACATCTACAAGGAGATCACCGACGAGAACGCCTACGAGACGCCCATGCGCATCTATCCGGCCTCCCACTACACCATGGGCGGCCTGTGGGTGGACTACAACCTCATGTCCACCATCCCCGGCCTGTTCGTGCTGGGCGAGGCGAACTTCTCCGACCACGGCGCCAACCGCCTCGGCGCCTCGGCGCTGATGCAGGGCCTGGCCGACGGCTACTTCATCGTGCCGCTGACCATCGGTGATTATCTGGCCACCCAGCCGCGCGACGCCACCCCCTCGACCGACCGGCCCGAATTCAAGGAAGCCGAGGAAGCCGTCACGGAGCGCATCCGCAAGCTGCTTTCGCTCAACGGCCGCCGGACGGTTTCGGAATTCCACCGCCATCTCGGCAACCTGGTCTGGAACTACTGCGGCATGTCCCGGAACCGGGAAGGCCTGCAGAAGGCCCTGCAGGAAATCCCGGCCCTCCGCCAAGAGTTCTGGGAAGACGTCCGGGTCCCCGGCCAGGCCGAGGAACTCAACCAGTCCCTCGAACGCGCCCTTCGCGTGGCCGATTTCTTCGAGCTGGCCGAACTGATGTGCCGCGACGCCCTCGCCCGCGAGGAATCCTGCGGCTGCCATTTCCGCGAGGAATACCAGGACAACGGCGAGTGCGTCCGCAACGACGAGCAGTTCGCCCATGTGGCCGTGTGGGAGTGGAAGGGCGAGGACCGCGAACCGGTCCGCCACACCGAACCGCTCGTGTACGAGTTCGTGAAGATGACCACCCGCAGCTACAAGTAACCCCGGCCCAGGCGACCAGCCACCCTTTCCCAGCAGGCGAGCGACCATGAAAGTCACCCTCAAAGTCTGGCGGCAGAAAAGCCCGGATGCGCCCGGCAGCTTCGAGACCATCCAGACCCCGGAGCTGAACCCGAACATGTCCTTCTTGGAGATGCTGGACGTGGTCAACGACCAGCTCACCCGCGAAGGCCGGGAACCCATCGCCTTCGCCCACGACTGCCGCGAAGGCATCTGCGGCACCTGCGGCATGACCATCAACGGCCGTCCCCACGGCCCCGGCAAGGGCACCGCCACCTGCCAGCTCTACATGCGCCATTTCCGTGACGGCCAGCTCATCACCATCGAGCCGTTCCGCGCCCGCCCCTTCCCGGTGCTGCGCGATCTGATCGTGGATCGCTCCGCCTTCGACCGCATCATGCAGAAGGGCGGGTTTATCTCGGTGCGCACCGGTTCCGCCCCGGATGCCAACAGCATTCCCGTGCCCAAGCCGGCCGCCGAGCTGGCCATGGACGCCGCCCAGTGCATCGGCTGCGGCGCCTGCGTGGCCGCCTGCAAGAACGCCTCGGCCATGCTCTTCGTCTCGGCCAAGGTCTCCCACCTCGGCCTCCTGCCCCAGGGCCAGCCCGAGCGCCATCGCCGCGTTCTGGCCATGGTCGAGCAAATGGACCGCGAGGGCTTCGGCAACTGCACCGTCACCGGCTCCTGCGAGGCCGTCTGCCCCAAGAACATCAGCCTCGCCTTCATCGCCCGGATGAACCGCGACTACGCCGCCGCCCTGCTCAAGGGCGAGTGAGGCGTCGGGCCGGCATCCCGTCCCGCCACGCCGCCCCGCCGGCAAAGGGCCGGCAAGATGCCGGCGGTCCGACCCAATGGGGGCGGTTGCCCGTGTTCTGCCGCCGAGCTGCCGTTTTCCCGGGTGTATGACGTACATCGGCACCGGCATCCTGCCGGTTCGTGTCGGCCCAGAGCACCGGTAATCCTGCCGGCTGTATGACCCGGGAGTGCCGGCGTCCCTGTCGGCTTCTTGATGTGGGAACCCCGGCATCCTGCTGGCGTCTGATGTGGGAGCGCCGGCATCCTGCCGGCCCGCGAGGCCGTTCGGCGACGCAGAAGCCCGGCCGGTCTTGTCACCCCGGCCCGGCCCGGTATCATGGCCGGACATGAAACGGAAGGCTCTCATGCCCGTGCTTTTGGTCTTGGTGTTCGCGCTGACGCGAATCCCGGGCTTGATGCCGCCGAACTTCAGCGCGGCCTATGCTTTTCTGTTTTGTGCCGGCGTCTATTTCACCGGCCGGGCCGGCTGGTGGGTTCCGCTGACCGTGATGGCGGTGACGGACCTCGGCCTCTGCGCCTACTACCAGTGGTTCAAGGGGATCGATGCGTTTCAGCCGCACCTGCTGGTGCCGTACATCGGTTACGCCGGGTTGATCTGGCTGGGGCGGCGCTTCAAACCGGAAGCGTCCTTCCTGTCGCTCCTGGGCGGCGGCGTGCTGGGCGCCTTCCTGTTCTACCTCATCACCAACACGGCGGCCTGGTTCTTCAACCCCTTCGGCAATCCCGAGTACACCAAGGACTTCGCCGGCTGGCTCATCGCCCTCACCAAGGGCACCGCCGGTTATCCGACCACCCTCGAGTTCTTCCGCAACACCCTCACCAGCGGCGGGCTGTTCACCGGCCTGTTCGTCGGGGCCATGAAGCTGGGTGAGGCCATGGAGAAGGAGGAGGAGGCCGAGTCGGAGGAGGAGGAAGCCGGCGAACCGGAGGCCGGTGAGGCCGAGCCGGAGGAAGCCCCGGCTTGAGCCGCCCGTCCTCCCACCGCATGCGTCTTGGCCTCATTGCCGACACCCACGGCCGCCTGCCCCCGCAGGTCGCCGCGGTTTTTGCGGGCGTGGACCAGATCCTCCACGCGGGCGACGTCGGCGGCTTGAGGGTCATCGCCGAGCTGGAACGGCTCGCGCCCGTCACGGTCGTTCAGGGCAACACCGACGTTTATCCCTGGCCGGAGGAGGAATTGGTGGAACTGGACGGGCTGCGGCTCTGGATGCGGCACATCGTGGACCCGTGGGCGTTCGATCCGGCCCTGCGTCGCGACCTCGGGCGGTGGCGGCCGGACCTCGTGGTGTTCGGCCACACCCATCAGCCGGCCGACCTCGTCCGCGAGGGCGTCCGCTTCATCAATCCCGGTTCCCCGACCAAGCCCCGCGGCGACAGTCCGCCCTCGGTGGCCGTGCTCGAACTGGG